>JBJTIJ010000144.1:0-22820 GCA_046094945.1 Planctomycetia bacterium
GGGCGGTGACGGCGGCCAGGGCCGCCTCGACCATGGGTCGCGCTGGCGGCAGGGGCAGCACACTGCCCACCCCGCACCGCAGCGCCTCGAACCACAGCTCGTTGGTGCGCTCCCGGGCCATCAGGATCAGCCGACGGCCCACGACCGGGCGGACCACCCGCCAGGCCGTCTGCCCCTCGGCCGCTCCCAGCTGGTGGTCCAGGAAGGAGGCGGCAAAGGTGCCTCGGCGGAGCAGGGCCTCGACGGCGAACCCGCCGTCGCTGCTCAGCTCCACCTCGTAGCCAAGGGCACGCACCCAGCCGGCAATCTCGGCGCCCACCTGGTGGGAAGGCGTCCCGATGAAGACCGACGGGGCACGGACCATGGCCAGCCGTGCTAGGGCAAGGCCAGTGCCGTACGCAGCGGCTTCGTCGCCAGCCGCCGCGAACGATGTAAGTCATTTCCCATGAACGACTTGCGACAAACAACTCCAGCCCGAGCGGCGCTGCGCAGCGCATGGGCCTTGCCAAGATGTCACCCCTCCCCGGGGGCCTCCCCGACAACCTGACCATGTGGCAGGTGGCCTAGCGGTCCACCACGGCCGGCAGCCCGACCATGGACTTGAGGTTGATCACCTCCAGCTCGGGCAGCTGGATGCGCACCGGCGCCCCCGCCCCGCCGCTGGCCAGCGAGGTCTCGAAGGTCTGGATGGGCCGGCGCAGCTTGCTGAGCGAGATGCGGCACTCGGCCAGCACCGAGCCCGTGGCCCCCGCCGCGCGCGCGCGTGCGTAGTCGTCAGCGGCCTTCACCCACGCCTCCACCTGCCCGACGAGGCGCGGCAGGTCTTTGTTGCCAGTCTCGCCGGCCAGCGCGAGCAGGCGCTCGCGGGCCCGCACGCGCACGGCGGGGTCGGGGCTGGCCATGCGCTGCACCAGCACGTTCACCTCGCGCGCCAGCGCGCCGGCGCGCGCGCGCCGCTCCACCTCCTCCACGGCCGCCCGCTGCCCCGCAGCCAGGTTGCGCCACTCCTCAGGCGTGTACCAGCGGCCATCGTGCTCCTCGAGGCCCTTGGCACGCATCGCCTCGGCGTGGGTCATCCAGTGGCCGCCGTGGCGCTCGTGGCCCAGCACCGCATGCGCCGTGGCGTTCTCGGCATCCAGCTCGAGGGCGGCCTCGGCCAGCGCCCGCGCCGCCTCCACGCGGCCCAGGTCCAGCAGCCACTGCGCCAGCCGCGCGCGGTTCTCCGCATCGTCGGGTGCCAGGCGCGCGAGGCGCTCCTCCAGCAGGCTGTCGATGCTGGCGCCGGGGCGGTGCGTGCGCACCTCGGCGCGCGGCACGGTGGCCTCGCCCAGCCGCGTGCGCACGCGGTAGCCCTCCTCCACCAGCTCCACCTCGCCCTCCACCACGCGCCCATCGAGCAGCTCGAGCGTGTCGGCCGCCAGCGGGGCGGGCGCGCGCAGCGCCAGCAGGGCCAGCAACGCCAGCGGCACCAGCAGCGCCCGCCCCAGCGTGGGCCCGGTCGGCAGCGGCCGCGCAGCATGGGGACAGTCGCGGCGCATGGGCATCTCCGGCGGGTGCCCCTGTGCTAACGCCGCCCGGGGGTGGGTGGAAGCCGCTGGCGAGGGCGTCCCGCCGCCGGCACGGGCCCGGGGCCGGGGTGCGGTGGCAGGCCGGCAGGCGGCACACGGGCAGGTGGCGCACGGGCAGGTGGTGGGCGCGGCGCCGGGCGTCCACCGGTAGGATGCGCCTCCCGGAGACGACGCGTGACCGACCCTGCCACCCGCCGCCGCAGCGCCCGCTGGCTCCCGTGGCCCCTGCTGGGCCTGCTGGCCCTGCTCACGCTCTGGGGCGGGGCCCCGCGGGCCACCGCCGACGCCGCCAAGTGGCGCGAGCGGCTGGGCAAGGGCGACCCCGACACGCTCTACGACGGCACGCAGGCCGCCATCACGGCCAAGGACGCGAGCGCGGCGCTGCCGCTGCTGGAGGCAGGCCTCTCGGCGTCCTACGGCCACCTGGCCGTGGCCTGCGGCGAGGCGCTGGCCGCGCTGGGCAGCGAGCCCTTCAAGGACAAGGAGGTCGAGAAGGCCGTGGCCTCGGCCGTCAAGGCCAAGGAAGACGCGCGCCAGATGAATGCCGCCCGCCTGCTGGGCGCCTGGGGCGTGCCCGAGGTGGACAAGCACCTGGCGCAGCTGGCCAGCGGCCGGCGCGCGCCCCCCGTGCAGGCCGAGGCCCTGCACGCCTGCGGCATGCTCCGGCCGGCCAGCGACGCCGAGTTCCCCGAGGTGCGCGAGATGGTGCTGGCCGCGCTCGAGAAGGGCCGCACCGAGGACATCCGCCTGGCCGCCTGCTCGGCGGCGGGCCACGTGCGCCTCAAGGCCGCCAGCGACGCGCTGGTGAGCATGGTCAAGCGCGCCGCCAGCAAGTACGAGGGCCTCTTCGCCGTGCTGGCGCTGCAGCGCATCGGCTACGAGGGCGGCATCGGCAGCTTCCTGCACGTGCTGGGGCAGAACCCCAAGGACGACGCGCGCAACGCCAGCCTCAAGGCCGTCGTCGAGCTCTCCGCGCTGGCCGACGTGCCCGACCTGCTGGCGCTCTCGCGCCATGGCAAGAAGGACTACCGCGACGCGGCCGCGCTGGCGCTGGCGCGCCTGGCCTGGCAGAAGAAGCTGGCCGGCGGCCCGGCCGTCACGCCGCGCGAGGGCGCCTCCGAGCCCGTGCCCGCGCCGCCCGACGAGGTGATCGAGCGCCTCGTGGCCATGGTCGAGGGCGAGACCGAGTGGGAGGTGCGCGACGCGGCCCGCACGGCGCTGCTGCGCATCGGCACTCCGGCCGCGCCCAAGGTGGCCGAGCGCCTGCCCTCCAAGATCGACTTCAGTGACGACGACACCGCCTTCACGGCCATGGAGCTGGTCGGCCTCTTCGGCGTCAAGGACGCCCAGAAGGTGCTGCTCAAGACAGCCATGTTCGAGGAGAGGCGCACTCGGCGCAGGTTCGCCGCGCGCGCGCTGGAGGGCGTGCTGCCGGCCGAGTCGGTGGCCGAGCTGGCCAAGGGACTCAAGCCCGCCTCCAGGGCCTCGGCGCAGGACATGAACGCCGTGCGCGCGCTGGGCTACATCCGCCACAAGGCGGCCTTCGACGCGCTCGTCGGGCTGCTGGAGCAGAAGGGCTGGCCGGCCGAGCTGCAGCGCGAGATCGAGCTCTCGCTCGAGCGCCTCACCGGCCACCGCTTCGGGCCCGAGAAGGTCGACACGTGGAAGGCCTGGTTCGCGCGCGCCAAGGAACCGCTGCACACGCGCGTGAAGAACGTGGACCGCGCCGCCAACCGCAAGGCGGCGCTCGAGGGCGGGCTCTACGGGGCCACGCGCGAGACCGAGCGCTGCGTCGAGAACGGCCTGCGCTTCCTGGAGTCGGTGCAGCACCAGGGCGGCTGGTGGGACGGCAACGAGAAGGGCTTCGGCGGCGTGATCGGCTGCGAGCCCGCCTACACCGGCCTCTCGATGCTGGCCTTCCTGGGCGCGGGCTACAAGCCGGCCTCGGGCAGGTACCGCGAGGTGATCCGCCGCGGCGTCGAGTTCCTCGTCGCCACGCAGTTCTACGACGGTTCCTACCCGGTGACGGGTGGCGGCGACGAGTCGTGGATCTTCGCCTACCTGATCGCCATGGGCGTGTGGGGCGTCAACGAGGCCTACGGCACCTCGATCGACAAGGCGCGCGACCCCGAGGGCGACCCCGTCCTGCGCCGCGCCTCGCAGGCCGGCGTGGACTACCTCGTGCGCGTGCAGACGCCCGGCGGCGGCTGGCGCTACGGCCCGCGCTACATCCAGAGCGACACGTCCTGCACCTCGTGGGTGCTCATGACGCTCAAGACGGCCGACCTCTCGGGCCTGGACCTCGCGCAGCGCGCGCTGGACGGCATCGACTCGTGGCTGGAGCGCTGCGCCTTCGACATCACCGGCGAGGTCGAGGTGCCGGCCGACCTGGCCAGCGACTACGACTACGAGGTGGGCTCGCGCCGGCGCTTCAAGGCCTTCACCGGCTACCTCGAGCTCAGCGGCAAGGAGGCCAGCGCCCTGCAGCAGGTCTCGATGACCGCGGTGGGCATGACCTGCCGCTTCTTCATGGGCTGGAAGCGCAGCCACCCGTTCCAGATCGGCAGCGCCAACTACCTGATGGAGTTCCTGCCGCAGTGGATGAAGGGCCTCGAGAAGGGCATGGCCGTGGCCTGGTACCACTACTTCTGGTACTACGGCACGCTGAGCATGTACCAGATGGGCGGGCGCTACTGGCGCGCGTGGAACGAGCGCATCCGGCGCATGTACCCCGAGAAGCAGCGCAGCTCGCCCCCCGAGCTGGCCGGCTCGTGGGACCCCGACACCGCGCTGCTCAACGGCGGCCGGCTCTTCTCCACTGCCATGAGCATCCTGACGCTGGAGACCTACTACCGCTTCTCGCCCCTGCTGGGCGAGGAGGCACCGGTGGTCGAGGAGGTGCCGCCCGAGAAGAAGGGCGGCAAGTAGCCGGCGCCCGGGCCGGGCTCGCCCGCGCCCGTCGGCACCGTATGGTGGTGGGAGAGGACCCGTGAGCGACAGCACGCCCCAGCCCCCGCGCGACGCCCAGGCCGACCTGCAGCTGCAGGCCATGTTCGACGGCAAGCGCGCCAGCGAGCGCTTCCCCTGCCACGTGACGGCGCTGCTGGACGGCACGCGCGGCAGCGCGCCCTGCACGCTGGCCGACATCTCCACGGGCGGCGCCCTGCTGCGCATCGACGACCCGGCCTTCGTGCGCGCCGACGCGGCCGGGGGCCCGGCGGCCTACTACGCGCTGCTCCAGGAGCACGCCGCGCGCGGCCTGCTGCTGAGCATCCCGCACCGGCGCCTGCGCGTGCCCTGCGAGGCCGTGCGCTTCATCGCGGGCTTTGCCGGCGGCGAGGCCGCACGCGTGGGCGTTCGCTTCCTGGCCCCGCTGGCCCCCAGCGAGGTCGCCAACCTCTGCAGCGGGGCCTCGCTGGTGCCCGACCAGCCGCCGGCACCCGCGGCGCGCGCGCCCCTGCCGCCGGCGCCCACGCAGGTGCCGGCCGCCGGCGCGCGCCTGGGCGGCCTCGTGTTCCACGCCGCCCACGCGGCCTGGGGCCCGCTGGCCGCCGGCACGCTCACCGGCTTCGACGCGCAGCACGCCCTGCTGCGCCTGCCGCCGGGCTCGGACGCGGCGCGCATCGCCCAGCGCATGGCCAACGGCCCGCTGACGCTGTGCGCGCTGGAGTCGGGCCGCGTGCTGCACGAGAGCACCGTGGTGCTGGCCGCGCTGGCGCCCAGCGCCGACGGCTCGCTCACGCTCACGCTGGCCAGCGCCGCGGCCTGGGCGCCGGCGCTGGCGGCGCGGCTGGGCAGCGCGGCCTAGCACCCCGGCCGCGCAGCCACGCGGCAGTCCAGCCACGCGGCATGCAGGCCGACGCGCCGGCGACGCAACGGCCGCCCCCGCCCCTGCGCGACGTGCGCGTCGTGCGCCGCTAGGCCGTGCCCTGCCGGCGCAGCTCGCCGCGGTCGGGCAGCTGGCCCAGCCCCACGGCCTCCACCTCGCGCCGGTGCTTGACGGCCAGCTGCTCGGCCGAGGCCTGGATGCGCGGCAGCACGCGCTCGAAGGCCACCGCCACGCGCGGGTCGAACTGCTTGCCGCTGCAGCGCAGGATCTCGGCCAGCGCCTTCTCGGCCGGCTCGCTGGACTTGTAGCAGCGCTCCGAGACGATCGCGTCGTAGGCGTCCACCACCGAGAAGATGCGCGCCGCCAGCGGGATCTCCTCGCCCTTGAGGCCGCGCGGGTAGCCCGTGCCGTCGTACTTCTCGTGGTGGTTGAGGATGATGTCGGCCGCGCCCGCCAGGAAGGGGATGCGGCGCACGAAGTCGGCGCCGAACTCCGGGTGGCGGCGCATCACCTTCCACTCCTCCTCGGTGAGCGAGCCGGGCTTGGTGAGGATGGCGTCCGGCACGCGGTACTTGCCCACGTCGTGGAGCATGGCGCCCAGCTGCACGTCGCGCATGTCGGCGGCCGGGATGCCCACCTCGGCGGCCAGGATGGTGCAGTAGTCGCGCACGCGGAACAGGTGCCCCATCGTGGAGGTGTCCTTGCCCTCCATCATGGCCGCGAAGCCGATCACCGTGCCGTCGTAGGTCTCGGCGAGCTCCTGCTCCTTCTCGCGCAGCTTGCGCTCGAGCTCGCGCTCGTAGTTGACGCGGAACTGGTAGACCTTGCGCAGGTCCATCGCACGCGCCACGGCCGCCACCACGTCCTTGCTGTTGAAGGGGTTCTTCAGCAGGAAGTTGGAGGCGCCGACGCGGATCGCCTCCATCGCGTACTGCCACTCGTCGTACGCCGTCATGATGATGCAGGGCGTCTTGAACTCGAGGTAGGGACGCGCCTCGCGCAGCAGCTGCAGGCCCGTCATGCGCGGCATCGAGATGTCGCTGATCACGACGTCGTACTCGCGCGCCATGATGCGCTTGAGGCCCACCTCGCCGTCCTCGGCCGTGTCGCAGGTGTGGCCCGCCATGGCCAGCAGCTGCGTGAGCACGTCACGCAGGGTCGGCTCGTCGTCCACGATCAGCAGGTGGCCCATCGGACCTCGTTAGGCAGGCGTTCGCACGCGCCCATGCACGGGCGCACCCTCCACTTGTCGGATGGCCGGGCCGCCTACCTGTAGCGCATTCGGGGCGCCGGGGGGAAGGGGCCACCCGCCGGCAGGGCTCCGGCCCCGCCCTCCCCGCGCGCCGGGTCGCGTGCAAGACCGTCTTGCGACCCCGTCCGCGCCCGTCCGGCCCCGTCGCGCGCGCCGGGCGCCTAGCCCTCGGCCGCCGGCGCCAGGGCCGGGTCCGCGCCGCCCGGGGCGGGGGCCGGCGCCGGCGGCGGCGCGGCGGGCACCGCCAGCAGGGCGCGCAGGCTGGCGCCGCCCAGCACGAAGAGGCCCGCGCCCATGAAGGCCGTCACCAGCGCCCCCACCACGCTCACGCGCAGCTGCATCACGGCCAGCACCACGTAGAGGCAGGCCAGGCCCACCTCGAGCAGGCCCTGCGCGCGCGCGCTGCGTGCCTTGTAGACCGACGCGCGCTGGCGCGCCTCGCTGCGGTCGCCCTCGGCCACGCCCAGCTTGGGCGTGCGCACGAACTCGGTCTTGTGGCCGGTGAGCGCCTCGAGCACGCCGCGCGTGTTGTTCACGGCCAGCCCCACGCCCACCAGCGCCGGCGCCGGCAGCCACAGCATGCGGCGCAGCCAGTCGCGGTGCAGCTCGCGCGTGGCCACCACGTAGAACAGCACCTGCGAGACGATCACCAGCGAGAAGGCCGTGGTCTCGGCGGCCAGCGCCAGCGGCCCGGCCGTGACGCCATGCATGCGCAGCAGCAGCACGGGCACGGCCAGCACCGTCAGGAACAGGCTGGCGGGGAAGGCGAGGTTGGCGCCCAGGTGCAGCGTGCCCTCGACCTTGGCCTTGAGCGGCAGCGACGAGGCCCACAGGCGCGGCATGAGCTTGACGAAGCACTCGGTGAGGCCCTTGGCCCAGCGGTGCTGCTGCGTCTTGAGCGCCGAGACCACCACGGGGATCTCGCTGGGGCAGGCCACGTCCTTGAGGTACACGCCGCGCCAGCCGGCCATGTAGGTGCGGTAGGAGAGGTCGGTGTCCTCGCAGATCGTGTCGTCGTGCCAGCCGCCGGCCTGCTCGATGGCCTGCTTGCGCCAGATGCCGCCGGTGCCGTTGAAGTTGAACACGCAGCCGCTGCGGGCGCGCGTCACCTGCTCGAGCACGAAGTGGCCGTCCATCAGCATGCCCATGCCCTGCGTGAGGAAGCTGTGCTCGCGGTTGAAGTAGCCCCAGCGCGCCTGCACGAAGCCCACCGTGGGGTCGGTGAAGTGGTCCACCAGCCGGCGCAGGAAGTCGGGCTGCGGCACGAAGTCGGCGTCGAAGACGGCCAGCAGGTCGCCGCGCGCCTGCGGCGTGGCGGCGCGCAGCGCGCCGGCCTTGTAGCCCGTGCGGTCGGTGCGGTGCAGGTGCTTGACGTCGAAGCCGCGCGCGCGCAGCTCGGCCACCTTGCGCGCCGCGATCGTGACGGTGGCGTCGGTGCTGTCGTCCAGCAGCTGCACCTCGAGCCGCTCGCGCGGCCAGTCCAGCGCGCACACGCCCTCCAGCAATCGCTCCACCACGAACTGCTCGTTGAAGATGGGCAGCTGCACCGTCACCACGGGCGGCTCGGCGAAGCGCGCGGCCGGCTCCGGGTCGCGCCGCGGCAGGCGCCAGTAGCGCACGATGAGCAGCCCGCGGTAGAGCATCACCGTCACCACGGCCGCCAGCAGCACGTAGTAGATGGTCAGCAGCAGGTGCTGGGCGAACGGCACGGGCAGCGGGTCCTTGCGAGGCGCCCCGGGCCGCCACGGCCGCGGCGGCGGCAGCAGGGCAGGGACCGTCCCTGAAGGTAGGTCGGACCGCGGCCGGCGCCACGCGAGCGGCCAGCGCCCCGGCCCGGGCCTGCGTCGCGCCCTGCCCGTACCGTGGCCGGCGCATGACGGCACGCATCCCCCAGGAGGCCCGCCGCAGGGCGGCCTGGCTGCGCGAGCAGGTCGCGGCCGCCGACCACGCCTACTACGTGCTCGACCGCCCCACGCTGGCCGACAGCGAGTACGACGCGCTCTACCGCGAGCTGTGCGAGCTGGAGGGGCGCCACCCGGGCCTGCGCGAGCCCGGCAGCCCCACGCAGCGCGTGCCGGGCGCGGTGGCCGAGGGCTTCGCGCCGGTGCCCCACCCCGTGCCGATGGTGAGCCTCGAGAACGTGATGTCCGAGGCCGAGTTCCGCGAGTGGGTGGCCTCCACCGACCGCTTCCTCAAGAGCGAGGCGCCGCGCCGCTACAGCGTCGAGCCCAAGATCGACGGCGTGAGCCTCGAGCTGGACTACGAGCAGGGCGTGCTGGTGCGGGCCGCCACGCGCGGCGACGGCATGGTGGGCGAGGACGTGACGGCCAACGCGCGCACGCTGCGCAGCATCCCGCTCGCGCTGCGCGGCCCCACGCCGCCCCGCCGGCTGGTGGTGCGCGGCGAGGCCTACATCCGCAAGGCCGACTTCGAGGCGCTCAACCAGCGGCTGGAGGAGGCGGGCGAGGAGCCCTTCGCCAACCCGCGCAACTGCTGCGCCGGCTCGCTGCGCCAGCTCGACCCGGCCATCCCCGCCGCGCGCCCGCTGCGCTTCGTGGCCTACGCCGTGGCGCTGGCCGAGGGCGCGGGCTGGCGCACGCAGGAGGCGCTGCTGGCGGGCCTCTCGGCGCTGGGCCTGCCCACCAGCCACGAGACCGCCTTCGCCACGGGCCCCGACGAGGTGGCGCAGCAGTGGGCCGCGCTGGCCGCGCGCCGCGACGCGCTGGCCTACGAGATCGACGGCGTGGTGCTCAAGGAAGACGACCTGGCGCTGCGCGAGCGGCTGGGCCTGCGCAACCGCAGCCCGCGCTGGGCCGTGGCCTGGAAGTTCCCGCCGCGCCAGGCCCGCACGCGCGTCGAGCGCGTGGTGTGGACGGTGGGCCGCACGGGCGTGGTCACGCCCAGCGCCGACCTCGCCCCCGTGCCGCTGGCCGGCGTCACCGTCGCGCGCGCCACGCTGCACAACGCCGACGAGATCGCGCGCCTGGGCCTCAAGGAAGGCGACCCCGTGCTCATCGAGCGCGCCGGCGACGTCATCCCCAAGGTGCTGCGCGTGCTGGAGGAGCAGCGCACAGGCCACGAGCGCCCCGTCGTGGTGCCGCGCGAGTGCCCTGAGTGCCGCACCGCGCTGGTGCGCGCCGAGGGCAAGGTGGCGCTGCGCTGCCCCAGCCTCTCCTGCCCCGCGCAGGCGGTGCGCGCGCTGATCCACTTCGCCAGCCGCCTGGGCGCCGACATCCGCGGCCTGGGCGAGAAGCAGGCCGACCTGCTCTGGCGCGAGGGCCTCGTGAAGGACCCCGCCGACCTGTTCCGGCTCGAGGCCGCGCAGCTGGAGCCGCTGGAGCGCTTCGGGGCCAAGAGCGCCGCCAACCTCGTGGCGCAGGTGGAGGCGGCCCGGCGCCTGCCGCTGGACCGCCTGCTCTTCGCGCTGGGCATCCCCGAGGTGGGCGAGCGCGCCGCGCGCGTGCTGGCGCGCGCCTTCGGCACGCTGGAGCGCCTCTCCGGCGCCACGCGCGAGGAGCTGCTGGAGATCGACGAGGTGGGCGAGGTGCTGGCCGAGCAGGTGGTGGCGTGGTTCGCCCGCCCGCACAACCGCGACATGCTGGCGCGCATGGCCGCCGCCGGCGTGGCCCCCACGCGCGTGGATGCGCCGCGCGGCGGTGCCTTCGCCGGCCTGACCGTGGTGCTCACCGGCACGCTCGAGGCGCTCAGCCGCGACGAGGCCAAGGCGCTGGTCGAGGCGCAGGGCGGGCGCGCCGGCTCGTCGGTCTCGGCCAAGACGCAGCTGGTGGTGGCCGGGCCCGGCGCCGGCAGCAAGCTCAAGACGGCACAGGACCTCGGCATCGAGGTCATCGACGAGGCCGAGTTCCTGCGCCGCGCCGGGCGCGCCTAGCGCGGCGCCGGCGGCGTGGGCGGCGGCTGCGCCACCAGCTGGAAGTCCACGCGCCCGCCCGGCCGCACGCCCGCCTGGCGCTGGCCCTCGTAGCCCAGCGCCAGCCACACGGCCACCGTGCAGGGCTGCGGCGGCAGGCGCTCGAGGCGGTAGCGGCCGTCGGCGTCGGCCTGCACGGCCACCAGCGCGCGGATGCGGCCCGGGTCTTGCGGCTGCTCGGCCCCTGGGCGGTCCTCCTCGGCCACCACCCACGCACCGGCGATGGGCTGGCCGCCCTCGCGTGCCGTCACGCGCCCCTCCACCGCCAGCGCCCCCACCAGCGTCACCACGCGCTCGCTGGCATCGCCCGAGGCGGGGATCACGATGTCCTGCCGGTAGAAGTCGCTGTAGCCGTCCAGCTCCACGCGCAGCAGCAGGCGGCCGGGCTCGAGGCGCTCGATGCGCGCGCGGCCCTCGCGGTCGGTGAGCAGCACGCGCGTGCCCAGCGCGCCATCGGCGCGGTAGGCGTCGCCGCGCTGCACGTGCTCCTCGCTGCCCGGGCCCAGCATGCCCCAGCGCACGCGCGCGCCGGGCAGCGGCCGCCCGCCCTCGTCCTGCACGCGCAGCGGCAGCGTGGCCCCGGGGCCCAGCACGAGGTCCAGCGCCTGGCGCTGCCCCTCGCGCAGCCGCAGCGGGCCCTGCTCGGCTGGGGCCCAGCCGTCGCGGCGCGCCACCACGCGCAGGTCGATGCCCGAGGGCACGCCCACCATGCGCCAGCCCCCGGCCCCGTCGCTCACCACCACGAGGTCGCGCACGCGGCCGCGCAGCGCCGCGGCCACCGCCGACACCTCCACCTGCGCGCCCGGCACGGGCGTGCCCTCGGCCGTGCGCACCGTGCCCTCCAGCACGCCGCCCTCCACGAGGCGGATGTCGTGGCGCACCACGGCGTCGTTCGTGGGCACCTGCACGGTGCCGTCGCCCTCGGCCAGCGTGGGCGCGTAGCCCGGGGCCGTCACGCGCACCTCGTGGCTGCCGCTGCGCAGCCCCTCGAGCACGAAGCCGCCGTCCACGGCCGTCACCGCGGCCACCTCGCCCTCCACGCGCCGTCCGGGCGGCGCGAGTGCCACCGAGGCATAGGGCACGCCGCGGCCGTCGGGACCCAGCAGCCGGCCCTCGACACGCCCGCCGCGCTCCAGCGTCGCGTCCAGCACCAGCGTGCCGCCCGCCACCACCTGCAGGCCGGCGAGGTCCTGCCCGCCGCGCGAGAAGGGCAGCCAGCCGGGTGCCTTGGCGCTGAACAGCAGCGGGGTGCCCGGCGGCACGGCCGGCAGCACGTAGCCGCCCGAGGCGTCGGTGACGGCCGACACCAGCGCGAACTCGCGCCCCAGCAGCGTCACCTGCACGCCCTCCAGCGGACGGCCCGTGGCCCCCTCGCGCACGCGGCCCTCGACGCGGCCGGCGGCCCGCAGCACGAGGTTGCGCTCGGCCACGCCCTCGGCCACGGCCACGAACACCTCGGGCGCCAGCCCCTCGCCCCACGCCTCGACGTAGTAGCGCACGCCCGCGACCAGCGCGTCGAGCCGGTAGCTGCCGTCGGCGCCGCTGGCCGTGTCCACGCGCTCGGTGCGCGGGGCGGCCTCGCCACGCAGGGCGATGGCCACCAGCCGTGCGCCCGCCACGGGGCGCCCGTCGCCGTCGCGCACCATGCCCTGCCAGCCGGCGCCGGGGTCGAGCACCACGCGCACGCCACCGGCGCGCTCGTCCACCGTCACGCGCACGTCGCCGCGGAAGGTGCTGGCGTAGCCCGGCGCCGACACGCGCAGCACGTAGCGCCCGGGCGGCAGGTCCTGCAGCACGAAGCTGCCGTTGCCTGCCGCGCGTGCCTCGGCCAGCGTCTCGGCGGCCGCCTGCACCTCGGCCAGCGCGCGCAGCAGGTCCACGCCGTCGGGGCGGCTACGGTCGGCCAGCACCTGCACCAAGGCGCCCTGCACCGGCCGCCCGCTGGCGTCCACCACCTCGCCCTCCAGCGTGGTGGGCGCGCCCAGCAGGATGTCACCCAGGTCCAGCGTGCGGCCCGCGGCCACCGCCTGCCCCATGCGCACCACGTCGCGCCACGGCGCCTGGCGGATCACCAGCGCGTAGGTGGCCGGCGCCGGCACGGCCTCGAACAGGAAGGCGCCGTCGGCGCCGCTGGTGGCGCGCAGCGTGGGCACCGCAGCGCGCCCGGCCTGCGCCGAGAGCAGCTGCACCTCCACGCCCGGCAGCGGGCGCGCGGGCGCGCCGGCGGCGTACACCTTCACCGCGCCCAGCACCACGCCGCGGCCCGTGGGCGGCTCCTCCGCCACGCCCGGCAGGCTGCGCAGCACGAGGCGCCGGTCGAGCTCGGCCTGCACGGCCGAGAGCGCCTCGCCCGCACCAGCGCCGGCCGCGCCCCCGCGCCCGGCCTCGCCCTCCGGCGGCATGGCCAGCCAGCGCTCAAGCGCCAGCGCCAGCGCCAGCACGGCCAGCGCGCCCAGCGCGGCCAGCAGCAGCACGGCCCGGGAGCGCGCCCTCGGCATGCGGGCAGGGTACCGCCGCCGCCGCGCGAGCGCGACGGCCCCTGCCTCAGCGCGGCGCGGGCATGCGGCCGCCGGGGTTGCCGCCGGGGCTGCCACCGGGGCTGCCACCGGGCGTGCCGCCGCCGGGCCCGCGCGGCATGCCGCCGCGGCCCGGGCCGAAGGGGTTGGCGGCGGCCTCCTGCGCCTTGAGGCGGAACTCCACGTCGCGCGCGGGCATGCGCACGCTGCGCTTGATGGCCTGCTCGTCGCTGGAACCGAACCAGCCCACGTGGCCCTGCGCGAAGCCCACCGCCACGTTCCAGTCGCCCGGCGGGATGTTCTCCACGCGGAAGCGGCCGTCGCCGTCGGTCTGCGCGTTCATCGAGGGCTCGACGCTGTCCTGGCTGCCGGCCGGGGCCGCCTCTTCCTCGCCGCGGCCGTTGCTGCGCGAGGTGACCACCACGAGCGCGCCGGCGATGGGCTTGCCGTCGGCGCCCCTGACCACGCCCTCGCACACCTCGCCGCGCTGGAGCAGCACCTGGTGGTTCTCCAGCACCTGGTCGCTGGCCAGCGTGAGGCTGCGCTTGTAGGAGACGACGTAGTCGGGGTGCTCCACCTTCAGCAGGATGCGGCCGGGGCGGATGTTGGGGACCAGGAACTGGCCGTTCTCGTCGGTGGCGAAGCTGCGCGGGTCGAGGTTGCGGTCCATCTGCCAGCCCGAGAGGAAGCCGCGCTGCGCGTCCTCCTCGCCCAGCGTGCCCACGCGCACGCGCGCGCCGCGCACCCAGGCGCCGCCCTCGCCCACCACGCGGCCCTGCAGCGTGGCGCCGCCGGCCAGCACGAGGTCCATCTCGCGCACCTCGCCGGGCTTGAGCTGCATGCGCTCGCTCTGGGTCGAGACGTACTCCTCGGCCTCCACCTCCACCGACCACTCGTTGGCGGTGGGCACGCCCTCGAGCCGGTAGCGGCCCTGCGCGTCGGTGAGGTCGGCGCGCGTGGCGAGCGCCGTGACCATGCGCGCGCCCATGCCCGCGCCGCCGGCACCGCCGCCGCGGAACATGCGGCCCATGTCGGCGCGCGTGCGCACGCGCGCACCGGCCACGGGCTCGCCCTTGGTGTCGGTGACACGCCCCGTCACCGTGCCGGCGGCCGACAGCACGAGGTCCAGCGTGAGCAGGCCGCCCGCCTCGGGCACGGTCACCTTGCTGGTGTCGCTGCCCACGTCCGCCTGCGCGAAGCCGGGCGCGTCGGCGGTGAGGTTGTAGTCGCCCGGCGGCACGCCCTCGATGGTGTAGGCGCCCGTGGGATCGGTGGTGGCCGTGGGGCTGCCCACCCACATCGCCGACATGCCCTGCATGCCGTTGCCGGCCGCCACCACATTGGCGCCCGCGATGGGCTGGCCGTCAGCCGAGCGCACGCGGCCCGTGATGCTGCCGCCGCGCTTGAGGCTCACGTCCACCGTGCCCACCTGCTCCACGGCCACGTCCGGCCACGGGTTGCCGGTCCACATGCTGGCGCTGGCCGACGTGTAGCCCTTGGCCTTGACCACGGCCGACATCACCGGGCCGGGCACCACGGGCCCGATCTTGAAGCGGCCCTGCGCGTCGGTGCGCGTCGTGGCCGGCGTGGTGGGATCGCCGGCAGGTGCCTGGCCGCCCGGCGCCTGCGCGCCCGCGCCCGCCTGGCCGCCCTGCCCGCCCTGCCCGCGGCGGCCGCCCATGCCGCCCATGCTGAAGCGGCCCACCACCACGGTGATGGTGGCGTCGGCCACGGGCGTGCCCGTGCCCTCCTCGCGCACCGTGCCCTCGAGGTAGCCGCCGCGCTGCAGCGTGAAGTTGCGCTCCAGCGTGCCCTGCACCTCCACCGAGGCCTGCTCCCAGGACGGCGCGAAGCCGTCGGCCAGCACGCCAAAGCGGTAGGACGAGCCGTTGTTGAGCGTGTCGACCATGTACTGGCCGCGGCCGTCGCACACGGCCTCGTCGCGCTCCAGCGAGCCGTTGAGCGAGAAGCGCTGGCCCATGTCGCGCATGGCCACCACGCGCGCGCCGGGCACGCCACGCCCCTCGGCGTCGGTCACCTTGCCCGAGACCTTGGCGCCCTCGCCCAGCCGCACCACCAGCGGGCTGGCCGCGCTCTCGGCCTTGACCACCACCTCGTTCTGCTGGCGCGTGCCGTAGCCGGGATGGCGCGCCACCACCGAGTACATGCCGTCGGGCAGCGTCACGAAGGCGAACAGGCCCTCGTCGTCGCTCACCACCTCCTCGCGCGGCGCAGGCATGCGCAGCGCCTGGTCGACGAGGTAGACCACCAGGCCCTGCGCGGCCGTGCCGCGCTCGGGCAGGAAGGCCGCCACGCTGGCCTTGGCCACCGGCTTGCCGGTGGGATCGATCACGCGCCCGCGCAGCGCCACGTTGGCGCCCAGCAGGATGTCGCCCAGGTCGGTGGTGCCACCGGGCTGGATGCTGATGTTCACCAGCGAGACGGCGCGGAAGCCGCTGCCCTCCACCAGCACCTGCCAGCCCCGGCCGGGCGCCAGCTTGCCGAAGACCACCTCGCCGGCGGCGTCGCTGCTGAGCGTGCTCTCGCTGCCCGAGCGGCTGCGCAGGCGCACGGCCTGGCCCGCCTTGGGCTTCTTGGCCAGCGCATCCACCAGGCGCATGCGCAGGCCGCCCAGGTCGCCGGCCCCGTAGAGCGCCGCCAGCTCGGGGCCCGAGCGCTTGGCCGCCGCGGCGTCGGCACCCGCCACCGGGGTGGAGGCCTCCAGCCCCGGCTCGCCCACGTCGCTGCCCTCGTGGCCGGCCCCGGGCCCGAAGAGGTGCAGCGGGTCGGCCACCACCAGGAAGGCCAGCGCCGCCACGGCCAGCAGGGCCACGATGGCCAGGCCGGCACGGCCAGACTCACGACAAGGGCGGGACGTGCTGCAACGAGCCATGCAAGGCGCCTCCAGCGCAGGGAACCACGCCGGATGCTACCCGTGGGCCCGGGGCTTCCATCCCGGCCGCCACCGGGGGGGCCGCGGGCCGTCGCGTCCCGTGCGGCTCCGTGGCCCGGGGTGGCGCCCGCCGGGCTCCCGGGGCATCATGCGCCTCTCCCGGAGGATGCCCCATGCCCCGCAAGAGTGAAGGCGGCCGCAAGAAGAAGGGCCGTGGCACCAAGCCCGCACGCAAGGCCGCACGCCGCGCCGCCGCCAGCGAAGGCCGCGGGCCCACGCACCCCAGCCGCACCGACCGCTCGATGCCGGGCGAGGTCAAGCGCCGCCTGGGCCGCCGCTTCACCTCGCGCTAGCACGCGCGCCGCTCAGGCGCGGCGCAGCAGCAGCACGAGCAGCACGGGCGCACCCACCGCGGCCGTCACCAGGCCGGGCGGGATCTCCAGCGGCGGGCACAGCACGCGCGCCAGCGCGTCGGCCAGCACCAGCAACGCGCCCCCCAGCAGCGCCGCGGCCGGCAGCAGCGCGCGGTGCCCGGCGCCCACCACGCGCCGTGCCAGGTGCGGCACCACCAGGCCCACGAAGCCCACCAGCCCGGCCGTGGCCACCGCGCTGGCTGCCAGGAGGCAGCCCACGGCCCCCAGCCAGGGCAGCGTGCGGCGTGCATCGACGCCCACCAGCCAGGCGGCGTCCTCGCCCAGCGTGAGCGCGTCCAGCTCGCGCGCGCGCCACGTGGCCACGCACAGGCCCAGCAGCAGCGCAGCGCCCACCGGCAGCGCATCGGCCCACGAGCTGCCCACGAGGTGGCCCAGCAGCCACTGCATGACGAGGTCCCAGCGCGGCACGGCCACGTAGAGCAGGCCCGTGGCCAGCGCCTGCACCAGCAGGCCCAGCGCCACGCCGCTGAGCACCAGCGTGGCCGCGCTGGTGCGGCCGCCGCGGCGCGCCCCGGCGAAGACCAGCACGGCCACGGCCACCGCGCCGGCGAAGGCGGCCAGCGAGCGCGCGGCCGCCGAGGGCACGGCCTGCACGCCGGCCAGCAGCGCCACCAGCGTCACGCCCAGCGCCGCCCCCGGGCCCACGCCCACGAGGTAGGGCTCGGCCAGGTCGTTGCGCAGCAGGGCCTGGAAGATGACGCCCGCCACGGCCAGCGCCGCGCCCACCAGCGCGCCCACCAGCACGCGCGGCGCGCGCAGCTCGCGCACGATGTCCGGGTCCCAGCCCGCGGGGCCCAGCAGCAGGGCGGCGCCCACGGCCAGCGCCAGCAGGCCCAGCAGCAGCAGCCAGCGCGACGGCGGCGTGCGCATCAGCGCCCCCCCGCCAGCGCCGCCGGCGGCAGGCGCCCGGCCAGCACCTCGCCCAGCCGCTCCAGCGCCTGCGGCGTGCGCGGCCCGGCGCGCAGCAGGTCGTCGGCCACGGCCTCGGCCACGTGGCCCTGTGCCAGCGCCGGCACGCGCGCCCAGCGCTGGCGCTGCGCCTCGGGCAGGGCGCCCCAGGTGGTGAGGATCCAGCCCGGCGCGCGCGCCAGCAGCGCCTCCTCGCTGAAGGGCCCGCTGGGCCGCCCGAGGTCGGCGGCCACGTTGCGCGCGCCACAGGCGCGCAGCATGTCGTCGAGCAGCGAGCCCGGCCCCAGCACGTGCAGCGGGTCGGCCTGCCCCACCACCAGCACCGCGGGGCCCACGGCACCCGCCGGCGGGCGCACGCGCTCGCGCGCCGCGCGCAGCCGCGCCACCAGCGCCGCAGCGCGCGCGGCCGGCGACTCCGCGGGCGCGCGCGCCGCCTGCGCCGCGGGCTCCTCCTCCAGCACCGCGCCCAGCAGCTGCACGGTGTCCTCGAGGTCGTCGAGGCTGCGGCTCTGCAGCGCCAGCCACGGCACGCCCGCGCGGCCCAGCGCCTCCAGGCTGGCGGCATGGAACACGCGGTCGCACAGCACGAGGTCGGGCGCCAGCGCGCGCAGGCCCTCGAGGTCCAGCGGCATCACCGACACGCGCGGCAGGCGCTCGAGGCCCGGCGGGAAGTTGCAGTGGGGCGAGACCCCCACCAGCCGCTCCACGCCGCCCAGGTGCGCCACCAGCTCGGTGAGGTTGGGCAGCGTGCTGGCGATGCGGCGCGTCGCAGCCGGCAGCACGCAGCGCGTGCCGTCGTCGAACCGCACGCTGCGCCGGCCCGCCTGCACCTCCAGCCGCGCGTAGGGCAGGTGCGCGGATCCGTCCGCCGCGCGGCTCCCGTCCTGGCCCGCCGGCCCGGCCTCGGGCGCGCCGCAGGCCGCCAGCAGCGCGAGGGCCCCCAGCCCGAGGCAGCGCGCCAGCGCGCGAGCAAGGCGCCTCATGCGCACCCCCGTGGCACCAGCAGCGGCCCGCCGCCGTCGGGATGGGCCAGCACGTGCACGGGGGCGCCGAAGGCTGCCTCCACGCGCGCGGCCGTGAGCACCTCGCCCGGCGTGCCATCGCCCACGAGGCGCCCGTCCACCAGCAGCAGCACGCGGTCAGCCCACGCCGCGGCGAGGTTCACGTCGTGCAGCGCCGCCAGCACGGCCACGCCGCGCGTGCTCGCCTCGCGCCCCACCGCGGCCAGCAGCCGCTGCTGGTGGCCCAGGTCCAGGTGCGCCGTGGGCTCGTCGAGCAGCAGCACGTCGGCCTGCTGCGCCAGCGCGCGGGCCAGCGCCACGCGCTGGCGCTCGCCGCTGGAGAGCGAGGGCACGGGCCGCCCGGCCAGCGCGCGGAGGTCGCACGCCTCCAGCGCGGCCTCCACCGCCGCCTCGTCCTGCGCGCGCGGCGGCCCGAAGGCCGAGCGCCACGGGTGGCGCCCCAGCGCCACGCTCTCGCGCACGAGGAAGGGGAACTCGGCCGCCTCGGCCGCCGCCACGCCGCCGATGCACTGCGCGGCCAGCGCGCGCGGCAGCCGCGCCAGCGGCGTGCCCTCCAGCAGCACCGTGCCCGACTGCGGCAGCAGGCTGCCCGCGGCCACCTTGAGCAGCGTGCTCTTGCCGGCGCCGTTGGGGCCCAGCAGCGCCACCCGCTCGCCGCGCCCCAGCCGGCACGACACGCCGCGCAGCACCTCGTGGGCGCCGTAGGCGAAGCAGACGCCGTCCAGCGCCAGCAAGGTCATGGGCCGGGAGCCTATCCGCGCGCCGCCCGCCGTGCGCGCCATGCCCCTCATGCCCGCCACGCGGGCCCCGCCGCAAGCGCCGGCTACTGGTTGCGCGGCTTGGCCGTGACGCCGCGGCCGGCGTCGGCGTCGGGGTCCAGCGGGCGCACGCTGGGGCCGCTGTACTGCTTGCGGGCCAGCACGCCGAACTCGTCGAACCACAGCACCAGGTCGCGCCCGCGGCCCTGCGGGTCGTCCACGCGGTACTCGAGGCGCTCGAGGCTGCCGTCGGGGCGGCGCGCCACGGCGCGCGCCATCGGGTACTCGGCGAGGATCCAGGCCCCGTCCACGCCCGGGTTGAGCACCTGCACGGTGGCAAACGAGATGCGCCGGTCGGCGCCCACCGCCGAGCAGCCACCCGCCGCGGCCGCGCACGGCAGCAGCAACGCCACGTGCAGCAGGGCCCGCCTGAGCGGGGCCGGCGTGGGCGGGGCCGGCATGGGCAGGACGTGGCGCGCGGGCGTCGGGGTCATGCGCCCATGCTACGCGAGGCGGATGCCACGCCGCGTGCCGGGGCGGCGCGCCCGGCCCGTACGATCTCGGCGATGCCGCGCGTCCCCCCGCCGCCCGCCTCGCCGGGCCCGCAGTCCTTCCGCGGCCTGACCCTGTTCCCCTTCCAGCAGCAGGCCGTGGCGGCCATCTTCGCCGGCAAGGGCGTGGTGGTGGCCGCACCCACGGGCGCGGGCAAGACGCTGGTGGCCGACTACGCCATCGACCTCGCCCTCGGGCAGGGCCGGCGCGTGCTCTACACCTCGCCCATCAAGGCCCTCTCCAACCAGAAGTTCCGCGACTTCCGCGCCACCTACGGCGACGCCCGCGTGGGCCTGATGACCGGCGACGTGACGCTGGAGCCCGACGCCCCGCTGCTGGTGCTCACCACCGAGATCTTCCGCAACACCATCTTCGAGGCCCCCGAGCGCCTGGCCGGCTTCGAGTTCGTGATCTTCGACGAGGTGCACTACCTCGACGACCGCGAGCGCGGCACGGTGTGGGAGGAGGCCATCCTCTACGCCCCGCCGCACATCCGCATCGTGGCGCTCTCGGCCACCGTGCCCAACGTGCGCGAGCTGGCCGCGTGGATCGCCGAGGTGCGCGGCTGCGAGGTGGAGGTGGTGGTCGAGGAGCGCCGCCCGGTGCCGCTCACGCACAAGGTGTGGATCGCCGGCAAGGGCCCGCGCGCCCTCGACGAGGTGCGCCGCCACTTCATCGAGATCGGACGCATGGACCACGACCGCCGCGGCCGCGGCCCGCGCGGCGGCCGCCGGCACGCCGCCGCCGCGCTCGACCGGTCCTCGCTCGAGCTCATCACGCACCTCGAGCGCCACGACCTGCTGCCGGCCATCTACTTCTGCCTCAGCCGCCTGGACTGCGAGCGGCTGGCGCACGCCAACGCCCGGCGCGAGCTGCTGGACGCCGCAGGCCGCGAGGCCATCCTCTCGGCCTTCGACGCGCTGGCCGCGCGCTACGAGGCCAGCGACGCGCCCACCACGCGCGAGCTGCGCGCGCTGGCGGGGCGCGGCGTGCTCTTCCACCACGCCGGCATGCTGCCCATCGACAAGGAGATCGTCGAGCGCCTCTTCACCTCGGGCCAGGTGCGCCTGCTGTTCGCCACCGAGACCTTCGCGCTGGGCGTGAACATGCCGGCGCGCAGCGTCTGCTTCCATGCGCTCTCGAAGTTCGACGGCATCTCCACGCGCCCGCTCATGGGCCGCGAGTACTGGCAGATGGCCGGGCGTGCGGGCCGACAGGGCCTCGACGACAAGGGCTGGGTGTTCGCGCTGCTCGACGAGGGCCGCATCCGCCACGCCGACATCGCCTACCTGCACAGCGGCAAGGTGGAGCCGGTGCGCAGCCGCTTCAACCTCACCTACACCACCATCCTGCAGCTGTGGAAGCGGCTGGGCGAGCGCGTGCCCGACGCCTACGAGCGCTCCTTCGCGCGCTTCCAGCGCACGCACGGCAAGCCCGAGGGCAGCGGCGCCGCCGGCGTGCGCGTCATCGAGGCGCGCCTGGAGGTGCTGCGGCGCCTTGCCTACCTCGACGAGGCCGGCCTCACCGCCAAGGGGCGCCTGTGCAGCCTGGTCAACGGCTACGAGCTGGCCGTCACCGAGGCGTGGGCCGGCGGCTGGCTGGCCGAGGCCCCGCCCGTCGAGACGGCACTGCTCTTCGCTGCGATGGTCTACGACGCGCGCCCCTCCGACGCCTCCGACCTGCCGCGCCGCACGCTCAAGGGCCTGCGCGTGCCCTTCAGCGAGCGCATGGCCGGGCTGCAGGAGATGGAGGGCGCGCTGGGCCTGCGCGACCTCACGCGCGGGCCCGACTTCGGCCTCTCGGGGCCCGTGGAGCTGTGGGCCGAGGGCCGCCCGCTGGAGGAGGTGCTGGCGCGCACCAACCTCTCGGGGGGCGACCTCGTGCGCGTGCTGCGCATGACGCTGCAGCTGCTGCGCCAGGCCTTCCACGCACTCGACCCCGCCGACCCGGCCCGACCCGCCCTGCTCGAGGCCCGCCGCCGGCTGGACCGCGACGAGGTGGACGCCCGCCGCCAGCTCGAGCTGGGCTAGGCACGCCCGGGCCGGCGCGCGGCGGCGCTCAGGCCGTGCTGCCGCGGCTGGGCTTGAGGGCGCGCGAGAGGCGGTCGATGGCTGTCGTGAGCAGCACCATCGTGAGCAGCAGCGTGGAGGCTTGGCCCCAGATCGCCCACTGGCGCGCCTCGCCGAAGGCCATGCCCAGCCCCGAGAGGCCCACGAGGCCCAGCACGACCCCCATGCGCATGTTGACCTCGAACTGGAAGACGGCGTAGGTCAGCCAGTCGCGCCAGCAGGTGGGCACGGCCACCATGACGAAAGAGCCCAGCCACGAGCCGAGGCAGGCCTGCTCGAGGCGCCGGTAGGGGATGTTGTCCACCGTCTCGGTGAAGACGCGCGCCAGCACGCCCGAGGAGTGGATCGAGATGGCCAGGATGGCCGGCAGCGTGCCCAGCGAGAGCAGCCGGATCAGGATGATCGCCCACAGCACCTCGGGCACGGAGCGCGCACACAGCGCCACGAGCTTGCCCAGCCCGAACACGCAGGCGCGCCCGCCCCGACGCAGGGCCAGCACCACGCCGGGCCCGGCCGAGCGCTCGCCCGTGAAGCGCTGCGGCTCCAGCTGGTAGGCCACGCTGCCCATCCACGCCAGCAGCATCGCGCCCAGCACGGCCAGCAGGGTGCCGATCACGGCCACCGCGAGCGGCGTGAGCGCGCTCTCGAGCGCGCCCAGCACGGTGGGCGCCGACAGGTCGGGGACGAGGTACTTGGCGGCCACCACCTCGAGCCACGACTGCCCGCCCAGCGTGTCGAGGCTGTCCAGCGCGCGCTGCACGTCGGAGACCGCCGGCTGGCTGAAGCCGCTGGAGAGCAGCACGTTGACGTTGGCGGCCACCTTGGGCCGCAGGTGGTCGGCCACCGACCAGCCGAAGGCCGCCAGCAGCAGCGCCACGCCCGCGTAGGTGGCCAGCACCTGTGCCCGCGGCGAGGCGCGGCGCACGCGTGGGTGGTTGGGGTCGTTGCGCAGCTGGCGGCGTACCAGGTTGGAGGCCAGGTCGGCCACCGCGGTGATGCCGAAGATGAAGAGCACCACGGTGCCCACGCGCGCGTAGTCGCCGTTGCTCAGCTCGTCGTCGATGGCCCCGCCCAGGCCCCCGCCCACCAC
>JBJTIJ010000145.1:0-3143 GCA_046094945.1 Planctomycetia bacterium
GCCCGTCGGCCGCCCCCACCATCGCGCCCTCCGGTGCGCCCCGCCCGCCTCTCGCGGCCGATGCCGGGCCCCGCCACCCCCCGGGCAACGGCGTGCTCGGGCACCGGGCGCCGGTGAACTTGGGTCAGGCACCCGCTACAGGCACCCGCTACACAGGCACCCGCCACTGGGCTGGTGGAAGTGGGTCAGGCACCAGTTATCCGGGACGCGACCTATGGGGGCAGGCGCGGCCGGCACGCGGGCTGGCTAGCCCGCCTCCTTGCGCTGGCGGCGGTACTCCCACGGGGGCTGGGGCGAGGCGTCCGCCCACAGGCCGCGGCGGGCGCGCCGGGCTTCTTGCTCGAGGGCGGCCAGCGCACGGTCGTCGCGGGCGAACTGCTCGTACCACCAGGCCAGGCCGGCCTGCACCAGCTCGTGGCCGAGGTCGCGCCCGTCGGCGAGCAGCACGCGCGCGACGCTGCGCCCGTAGCGATCGGTGTCCAGCACCTGCACCTGCACCGCCTTGCCGAAGACGAGGCTGCTGGCCAGCTGCTTGGCGCGCTGGCTGTAGGGCTGCGCCCGCTCGGGGGCGTCCACGCCGTAGAGCCGGATGCGCTCCTCGCGGCCGGCGTGCATCACGCGCAGGGTGTCGCCGTCGGTGACGGCCACCACCTCGCCCGTGAAGGTGGGGGCCCCGTGGCCCGCGGCGCCCTCGGCACGCCCAGCGGCCGTGTCCCGGCCGGGGCCCCACGGCGCATCGCCCTCGCCGCAGCCCATGACGCCCGTGGCGCAGGCCAGCAGGGCCATGGCAGCAGCCAGGATGCGAGCGTGACGGCGCAGGTGCAGCATGCAGCCCCTGGGCGGCCTGCTGCGCCGGCCGGTCCATCCGCGCCAGCGAGACAGGCAGCCCTGCCTTCCCAGATCGGCCGTCGCGGGCTGCGGCCTGATGTGGCTTGCCCACTGTTCGGGCACGGGCCGGCCGGCGCGCCGGGCAGGCCGGTGCCCCTGGGAGTAGAGTGCAGCGCATGAAGATCGTGAGGGCCGCCGGGACCTTGCTCGCGTACGCCGCCGTGGTGTACCTGTTCGCCTTCGGGTGGTACGCCTCGTACTGCAAGCGGGGCTGGGGCGGCGTGTTCGGCAGCGTCATCTTCCCGCCCTACGGCTGGTGGAACTCGGTGGCCTACTGGTTCGAGCCCGAGCCGTGGGAGCGCAACTGGGACGAGCGCGTGCAGGGCCTCGTGCGCGCCATGTGGCTGGCGCCGGAGGAAGCCAGCGACGAGCAGCGCAGCGCCTTGCACGACTTGCGTGCGTGGCTGGCCGATGTCCCGCCCGCACGGCGCGAGCAGCTGGCGCAGTCCGTGCACTCTTTCCACGTGGTCACGATGGTCGACGTGCTGGGGATCCGCGACATGGACGACCTCGACGGCGTGGGCGGGAGCGCTGCGCTAGACACCCATCGCCAGCGCGCGCAGGCCGAGCCCGGCCTGCAGCGCGAGCTGGTAGCGGGAACCGAGGCCGTGGGGGCCAGCCCGCTGCTGCAGGATGCGATCGCCGAGCGCGCGGGCCAGGCGGGCGCGGCCTACGCCGAGCGCCGCGCTGCGGCCGAGCTCTACCTCGCGCGCTGCCGCGCCCTGCTGGCGAGCTGGTTCCCCGGCCCACCGCGCTAGGTGGTGGCAGCGCGCCGCCCGGCTCTTGGGACCCGGCACGGCATCGGCAGGTGGGTGGGGCAAGGACCCGCACGGCACGTGTCGGGCCCTCTCCAGACGTCCGCCAGGCCGGTCGCATCCAGGGCATGGCCGGGGTCCTGATGGTGCGGGCCCTGCGCGAGCGCAGATCCACGTGGACCGGATGCGAAGCGCCCGAGGCCGGCATCCAGCGACTGCAGCACGAGCCCGGGGGCATCTGCCGTTTCGTGACCGCCGTCGCGCAGTGAGAGCCCCGCGGCCGCCTGCAGGAACACCATCTCGTGGGCACGCTTGGCTCTACTTGGCTCCTGCGCCAGTCCGGCGCCGCCGCAGGCTTGGGCCGACCGGCACGGAGCGCCAAGCACGCGGGCGCGCGGCGTTCAGGGCACTTCGACCTTGCCGGCCAGTTGCGCGTAGCGAAGCCAGAGGTCGGCGCAGGAAGCGATGCCGCGCACGTAGGCGTCGGTGTTGCGCTGCGACTCGCCCCACGCGGGCCCCACGCATTGCAGCGCGGCAGTGGCCTTGGCGAACTCGTTGGGCGTGCAGGCGCCCTGCGCCAGCATGACCCCCAGCACGAAGACGCCCTCCATGGCCTGCGCGTGCCGCACCACGCAACGCCCGGCGGGCGTCATGCCCGCGAGCTGCGCCCGGAAGAACTCCACGAGCCGGTCGAGGCCTGCCGAGTCCTCGGGCTCGAGCCCTGTCTCGAGCGTCTCGGGGTCGACCGACTGGGCCAGCGACAGGCGCGGCAGGTCATGCTTGCGCAGGTAGTCCAGCAGGGGGCCGAGGAACTCGTACTGGTCGCGCACCTCGGGCCCGGCGCAGCGCCGGAACGAGACGTCCAGCAGGGTCTGGCGCGTGACCCCGCCGTCGGCCGGCTCCCGGTCGATGAACTGGACCTGCGTGCACAGCATGGAGTACAGGCCGTGCTCGCGCGCGTTGGCCTTGCCCCGCGTGCGGATCTCCTCGCTGGCCGCGACCATCAGCGCTTGCGAGGGATGCACGATCGGCAGGCCGCCGGGCGTGGCCAGCGGCTTGCCGCGCCGCTCCAGGCGGTACAGCGGCGCCTCGGCCGGCCTCCCGGCTGCGGATGCACCGTTCGTCACGCGCACGACCGCGATGTCGAGGGGCTTCGAGGCACGCGCTTTCGCCTTGCGTGCAGGCTTGGCCGGTGACGTGGCCTTGCCAGCGCCCTTGCGAGCCGATGTCGTCTTCCTCTTGGGCCTGAGACCCTCCCGTCCTCGAGACACGCATGCTCATGCTACTGCGCGCCGACAGCGCCTCCAGCGGCCGCGTGTCGAAGGGGCGGACTGATGACACAACCCTGCGTGTGCTGCGCGCAGGCTGGCGCACGGCCGGGGCGCCACGCGCCCGCCTAGGCGATCAGGGGGCCCGGGCTGCGGGTGCGGGGCGGGTCGGGCCTCGAGGGCCCGCATGGTGAAAGTGGGTCAGGCACCCGCTATTCGGGCACCCGTTATT
>JBJTIJ010000146.1:0-3056 GCA_046094945.1 Planctomycetia bacterium
ATCCTGCTCTGCATGTACGTCGCGCTCTGCCGTCGCGCGAACGTGCCGGCCGAGAAGATCCGCGGCACGGTGCAGAACGACATCCTGAAGGAGTACGCGGCGCGCGGGAATTACCGCTTCCCGGCGAGCCCGTCGATGCGCCTCGTGACCGACCTGATGAGCTTCGCGCGCACGCACGCGCCGGCCTGGAACACGATCTCGATCTCGGGCTACCACATCCGCGAGGCGGGCTCGACGGCCGTGGAGGAGGTGGCCAAGTTCCGCGCCGCGCGCCGCCTGTGGGGCACGCTCATGCCCGAGCGCAGGCATGCCACCTGCAGGCCGCCCAGCTGCGTGAGCTTGATGGCCGTGCCGCCGGTGCTGAACAGCGCCGCCGCCGCCAGCATCTGCAGGCGCGGCGTGACGCCGGCCGGCGCCACGCTGCCGGGGGGCGGGGCTGCGGGGCCGCTCACGGCGCCCCGGCACCCTCGCCCAGGCGCCGCTCCAGCACGCCCATGATCTCGCCCACCGTGGCCCAGGCCTCGACGGCCTCCAGCACGGCAGGGAACAGGTTGCGCCCGGCCTGTGCGTCGGCGTCCAGCCGCGCCAGCGCGGCGGCATGCGGGGCGGCCGGGCGTCGCGCGCGCAGCGCGCGCACGCGCTCGACGGCGCGGCCCTCCACGGCCGGGTCCACGCGGAAGGTGCCGGCCTGCGGCGGGCTGCCGTCGTCGAAGCGGTTGACGCCCACCACCACGTCGGCGCCCGACTCGATGCGCCGCTGCGCCTCGTAGGCCGAGGCCTCGATGCGCCGCTGCGGCCAGCCGGCCTCCACGGCGGCCAGCATGCCGCCCATGCGGTCGATCTCCTCGAGGATGGCCCGCGCGCGCGCCTCCACCTCGTCGGTGAGGCTCTCGACGTAGGGGCAGCCGCCCAGCGGGTCCACCACGTCGGCGGCGCCGCTCTCGTGGGCGATCACCTGCTGCGTGCGCAGCGCCAGCACCGCGCTGGCCTCGCTGGGCAGCGCCAGCGCCTCGTCGCGCCCGTTGGTGTGCAGCGACTGCGTGCCGCCCAGCACGGCAGCCAGCGCCTGCAGCGTGACGCGCACCACGTTGACGTCCACCTGCCGCGACTGCAGCGTGCTGCCGGCGGTCTGCGTGTGGAAGCGCAGCATCCAGCTGCGCGGGTCGCGCGCGCCGAAGCGCTCGCGCATGAGCGTGCCCCACAGGCGGCGCGCGGCGCGGAACTTGGCCACCTCCTCGAAGAGGTTGTTGTGGGCGTTGAAGAAGAAGGAGAGCCGCGGCGCGAAGGCGTCCACGTCCAGGCCGCGCGCGCACGCCGCCTCCACGTAGCCCACGCCGTCGGCCAGCGTGAAGGCCACCTCCTCCACGGCCGTCGAGCCCGCCTCGCGGATGTGGTAGCCCGAGATGGAGATGGGGTTGAAGGCGGGCAGCGCGCGCGTGGCGTGCTCGATCACGTCGGTGACCACGCGCAGCGAGGGGCGCACCGGCAGGCGCTGCGTGCCGCGCGCGATGAACTCCTTGAACAGGTCGTTCTGCACCGTGCCCGTGAGCACGGCCGGGTCCAGCCCGCGGCGGCGCGCCACGGCCACCAGCAGCGCCAGCAGCACGATGGCCGTGCTGTTGATGGTCATGCTGATGGAGACCTTCTCGAGCGGGATGCCCTCCAGCAGCGTCTGCATGTCCTCGAGGTGCGCGATGGAGACGCCCACGCGGCCCACCTCGCCCAGCGCCAGCGGGTCGTCGGGGTCGTAGCCCACCTGCGTGGGCAGGTCGAAGGCCACCGAGAGGCCCGTCGTGCCCTGCGCCAGCAGCGTGCGGTAGCGCTGGTTGCTCTCCTCGGCGGTGGAGAAGCCGGCGTACTGGCGCATGGTCCACAGCCGGCTGCGGTACATGCTGGCCTGCACGCCGCGCGTGAAGGGCGCCTCGCCCGGCAGGCCCACGCGCTCGTCCCAGCCCGCGGGCGCGGGCCGCGGCGCGTAGCAGGGCTCCAGCGGGATGCCCGAGGAGGTGCTGAACGCGCGCCGCTCGGGCGCCTTGGCCACGGCCTTGACGAAGCGCTCGCGGCGCCAGCGCTCCAGCTGCGGGTCGTCGGCCGGCTGCGCCATGGGGCCTCCTCGGGCGCGAGGGTCGCGCCGCGCGGGCGAGTCTCGCCGGGAAGGCGCGCAGCCGCCAGCCCTGCACGCTGCGGCGGCTCGCGGCGCGTCCCTGCGGCGCGCGGCGCGTACCTGTGACGCGCGGCGCGTACCTGCGGCTCGCGGCGCGTGGCGGCGGCTCGCGGCACGCCCGCGGCGCGCCCGCTGCGCGCGGCGGCCGGCCTCAGTCGCGCGCGCGCCGGCGCGTGGCCGGCGGCAGGCCCGCCAGCGCCTCCAGCGTGGCGGCGAAGGCCGCGGGCACGGGCGCCTCGAAGGCCAGCGCCTCGCCCGTCACGGGGTGGCGGAACGCCAGCCGGTGGGCGTGCAGCATCAGGCGCGCCACCAGCGACTCCCACGGCCAGCCGTGCGGCCCGTAGGTGGCATCGCCCGCGATGGGGTGCTGGACGGCCATGAGGTGCACGCGGATCTGGTGCGTGCGCCCGGTGCGCGGCAGGCAGCGCAGCAGGGCGTTGCGCGGCAGGCGCTGCTCGACGCGCCAGGCCGTCTGCGCCGGCCGGCCGCCCTCCACGTCCACGCGCATCTTGGTGCGCTGCGCCTCGCAGCGGCCGATGGGCAGGTCGATGCTGCCCTCGTCCTTGCGCGGCACGCCGTGCACCAGCGCGAGGTACTCCTTGTGCACCTCGCGCGCGGCGAAGGCGGCCGAGAGCGCGCGCTGCACGCCCTCGCTGCGCGCCACCACCAGCACGCCGCTGGTGGCCTTGTCGAGCCGGTGCACGATGCCGGGCCGGTCGCTGCCCGAGGCCTCGGGCAGGTCGCGGTAGCGCGCCACCAGCGCGTTGGCCAGCGTGTCCTCGTGCTGGCCGTTGCCCGGGTGCACGGTCATGCCCGAGGGCTTGTCGAGCACCACGAGGTGCTCGTCCTCGTGCAGCACGCTCAGCGGCAGCGGCGAGGCGACGAGGTGCGT
>JBJTIJ010000147.1:0-1701 GCA_046094945.1 Planctomycetia bacterium
CCTGCTGTGCGACGAGCCCACCGGCAACCTCGACGGCCGCACCGCCGAGGACGTGCGCGCCCTGCTCTGGGGCCTCAACCGCAGCCAGGGCCAGACGATGGTCATCGTCACGCACGACGAGCGCCTGGCCGCCGAGGCGCACCGCGTCGTGCGCCTGGTGGACGGCCTGATCGAGTCGCCGCCGGCTCCACCTGCTCCACCGGCTCTGCCGGCCCCGGGCGTCGCCGGCGCCTAGCGCACCAGGCCGAAGGTGGTGAGCGCGCCCACGGAGGCCGGGCCGCTGCCCAGGTAGGTGAAGGGGTCGATGGCCCCGCCCACCAGCACGAACACGTCGGGACGGCCCGTGCTGTCGGGGCGCAGCACCACGCGGCCCAGCGTGCGGCCCGGCACCGTCGCGTAGGTGCTGGTGCCGGGCAGGAAGGCGGGGCCGAAGCCTGCGCCGGTGACCACGTCCTCGGGCAGCGCCAGGATGCTCAGCAGCCCGGGCTGGGCCGTGGGCCACGCATAGAGGTCGCCGAAGGTGGCGATCACCAGCGAGCGGCCGTCGGGCGAGAGCTCGCAGCCGGTGACATTGCCGCCGGGCGTCCCGGCGCGGTCCAGGCTCACGGGCAGGCCGTTGCCGGGCCCGCGCAGCACGGCTAGGCGCGCGGCGTCCACGGCGGGGCTGTCGAGGCCGTCGAGGCGCAGCACGTAGATCTCGCCGGTGACCGACGAGGGGTAGAAGCCCAGCAGGTGGCCCGCGGCGTCGCGCCCGAGGGCCGGCGAGGTGCCGGCGAGCCCGGCCAGCCCCATGCGGAAGCGGCCCTCGTAGGCCAGCGAGCCGGCGTCGTACACCTCCACGGAGGCCTCGGTCACGGGCACGAGCAGGCCCTGCGTGTCGTAGGCCGTGGTGCCGCCCAGCGTCACGAGCAGGCGCAGCGGCCCCGGAGCGCCGGGCGTGCTGGGCGCCTGGTGCACGGCCAGCGCCACGGGGTTGTAGTCGTTGGTCAGCAGCGTCTCGGTGGCCCAGCCGGCGGGGGCGCTGCGCGGGCGCACGGGCTGGGCCGCGTCCGGCACCACGTCCCACACCTGCAGCGTGCCGCGTTGCTTGATGGCGCCGTAGCTGGGCGCGTCCACCAGCAGGTTGGTCATGGCCACCACGAGCCGGTAGCCCGCCCCGGTGGGCAGGAAGGCAAGCGCCTCGGCCCCCGACTGGCGCAACTCGCTGCGGCCGCTGGCCTGCCCGCTGCTGTCGATCCACGGCGCGCCGGTGCGGATCTCCCAGGCCAGGTTGACCACCTGCCGCACCTGGCCGGTGGAGGGGTTGAAGGCCACCAGGTTGCTCAGCACCGGCCCGCCGTCGCTGCCCGCGGCGTTGGCCAGCACGAAGGCCAGCGTGTCGCTGGCCACGAGCAGGTCGTTGAGGTAGAAGCCAAACCCGATGGGGGCCGCGAGGCTGGCCGGCTGGCCTTGGGCGTCGCGCAGGTCTTCCACGCGGATGCGCGTGTCGGCGAACAGCGTGCTGGGCTCGAGCCGCGTGCCGCCGATGTCGCTGGCGCGCACCAGCGCCCCCTCGGCCTCCACCTGGTCGGCATCCACCGCGAAGAGCGTGCGCCCGCGACGCACCATGTCGCTGGGGAAGGAGCCGTAGAGGGCCGTGCGCGAGAGGCTGAAGGCGCTGCCGTCCCAGGCGGGCAGCGCAGGCGGCTGCGGCGGGGGCGT
>JBJTIJ010000148.1:0-2507 GCA_046094945.1 Planctomycetia bacterium
TGCAGGTCCCCGGGACAGGCAGCAACGGGCTGCCGGGTACGCCTCCAACCCCCGGACTTACATCTATCGGGGGGGTGCCGGCCCGTCAGGCCCGCGCCGGCGGCGGCGGCGAGGCCTGCGCAGGCCGGGCCTGCGCGGCCAATGCCTCCGGGGCCGGCGCCTCCGGGACCGGCGCCTGCGCGGGCCGCGCCCGCGCGCCGTTGGAGGGCAGCGGCTGGCCCGGCGCGGGCGGGCCATAGGCGCCCCAGCCTGCCGAGCAGGCGGCGGCCTGCCGTGAGGAGCCAGGCCCGCAGGGGGCGCAGGGACATGCAGCCTCCGGGGCCGCACCCAGCGCGTCAGGGACGGGGGAGCCCGCGTTCGCCGGGCCGTCTGGATGCAGGCCCGACCCCAGGCGGCCCACGGCACGGGTCAAGGCGCGCGCCTTTCATCTCATCGGCCGCCTGCTCCGGCGCGTGCCAGCGCGCGCCAGCACTCACAGGGCGCGCAAGTCGCCGGGCAGGGCCTCCGATCCTCCGCCGCGGGGCGCAGGCCGGCGCGCACCCTGGCGGGCACGCCTCACGCGCCAGTCCCCCACGAGCCAGTCACCCCAGCACCCCGGCAACCCGGCCCACGCCCATGCCCCCGTTCCTGCAGACCGCGCTGCTGCTCTCCGCGTCGAACATCTTCATGACCTTCGCGTGGTACGCGCACCTCAAGAACATGAGCGAGCGCCCGTGGTGGCTGGCGGCGCTGGCCTCGTGGGGCATCGCGCTCTTCGAGTACCTGCTGCAGGTGCCGGCCAACCGCATCGGCCACGCGACGATGAGCCTGGGCCAGCTCAAGATCCTGCAGGAAGCCATCACCCTGACGGTGTTCGTGCCCTTCGCGATCTTCTACATGAAGGAAGCGCCGCGCTGGGACTACCTGTGGGCGGCGCTGTGCATCGCCGGCGCGGTCTACTTCATCTTCCGCGGGGCCTAAGGCCGGCCGCAGGCGCGCCCGGCACGCACGCCAGCGGCGCCAGCCCCGCGGGCTGCCCGCAAGCTGCCCGCGGGCCGGCTACGAGGCGGCCGGGGCGCCAGGCGGCAGGGAAGGCTGCACCACGTCGGCGCGCACCAGGCGCGACTGCAGCTCGAGCTCGACGGGTGCCGCCTCCAGCGCGCCGGCCAGCTCGGCGGTGTCGCGGGCCTTGGGCACGAGGCGGCGGTTGTACGAGCCCACGGCCTCGTTGAAGGCGCGCGTGGCGCCCTCGAGGCCCTTGCCCACGCGCTGCAGGTCCTCGGCGACGTTCTGGATGCGCTCGAGCAGCTCCTTGGCGTGCTCGCCGATCTTGCGCGCGTTGGCGTGGATCGTGGCCTGCTGCCACTGCAGGGCGCAGGTGCGCAGCAAGGCCAGCAGCGTGGAGGGCGTGGTGATCACCACGCCCTGCTCGAGCGCATCCTTGAACAGCGTGCCATCGGCCTCGAGGGCCGCCACCAGCGCGCTCTCCACGGGCACGAACATCACGGTGAGCTCGATCTCGCCGCCCACGGCCTCGGCGTAGGCCCGCGAGCGCAGCGTGCGCACGTGGGCACGCACGGCCTCTGCATGCGCCTCGCGCCGCCGCGCGCGCTCGGCCTCGGGCAGGCCCGCATCGAGGGCCTCGAGGTAGGCGCTCATCGGCACCTTGGCGTCGATGGGGATGGCGCGCGCGCCGGGCAGGCGCACGATCATGTCGGGCCGCAGCGCGTCGCCTTCCTGCGAGCGCACGCTGGACTGCTCGCTGAAGTCGACGTGCGCCCCCATGCCGGCCAGCTCGACCACGTTGCGCAGCGTGACCTCGCCCCAGCGCCCGCGCTGGCGGTTGTCGCGCATCGCGCTGGACAGCGCCAGCGCAGCGTGGGAGGCCTTCTGCTGCAGCTCGGCCACCTGCTTGAGCTGCTCGCCCAGCTTGTGGGTGTCGCCCTCGCGCTTCTCGCCCAGCTCCTTGACCAGCGCCTCTTGCTTCACGAGCTGTTCCTTGAGCGGGGCCACCAGCCCCTCGATGGCCTGCTGGCGCGCCTCCAGCTGCTGCTGGGAGAGCTGCGCGTGGCCCTCGAACTGCGCCTTGGCCTGCTGCAGCAGCGACTCGGCGGCCTGCTTGAGCACGTCGGCCCCGGTGGCCTTGAAGGCGTCGGCCAGCTGCGCGCGCGCCTGGTCCACCGTGGCCTGCAGCTGGGCCAGCGACCTCTCGCGCTCGGTGACCTGGGTCTTGAGCACCCCGAGGTCCTGCAAGGTGCCCGCCTGCGCGCGCACGGCCGCCTCGGCCTTGCGCCGCTCGTCGGCCACGCTGGACTCCAGCGACGCGACGCGCGCCTGGTGGGCCTCCAGGCCCGCCTTGGCCGCGGCGTGCTCGGCCAGCGCCGCCTCCAGGCGCTGGCGCAGCGCGACCACGTCGTCGTCCAGGCGCGCCTGCGCTGCCTGCGCGGCAGCCAGCTGGGCCTGCAGCGCCGCGCTCGCGGCGGCGGTCGCGGCCGCGTGTCGCGCGCGGGACAGCACGTGGGCCAGCC
>JBJTIJ010000149.1:0-7398 GCA_046094945.1 Planctomycetia bacterium
CGTGCTGGAGATGTTCGTGCAGGGCGTGGGCGGGTCGCCTTTGCGGCCAGCGCCCGGCCCGCGTCAGCGCGCGAGGTCGCGCAGCACGCGCTCGCGCAGGGCAGGGTCCATCGCCACCCCCGCGAGCAGCGACTCGGCCTCCTGGGCACCCACGTGCAGGTGGCGCAGCAGCCTCGCGGCGCAGTCGGCCACCGGCGAGCCCTGCGCCAGCGCGCGCAGCACGAAAGGCCGCGCCGCCTGCCAGTCGCGCCGGCGCGTGCTCGAGAGCCAGCCCAGCGCCACGTGCTCGGGCAGCGTGCCCTCGCCCATGCCGCGCAAGGCCCAGCGGTCGAGCGCCTCGACCTCCTCGGCCGAGAGGCCCAGGCTGCCTGCCTCCCAGGCCACCGTCACCTCGCCCGCCGCCAGCCAGGGGCCCACCAGCGCGGGCACGTCCAGCGTGGCGCGCTCGCTGGGCGCCAGGCGCCGCAGCAGGCGCAGCGCCTCGCGCGGCGCGATGCCCCCGGCGCGCAGCCGCTCCAGCGCCTCGGCACGGCCCGACTGCGGCAGCCACAGCACCAGCAGCTGCTCCAGCTCGCTGCGCACGCCGCGCAGCGACTTGGGCTGCTCGGCCTCGGGCTGGGCCAGGATGGCCCGCACGTAGCCGGCGAGCCGCTCGCGCTGCGCCGGCTCCAGCACGCCGCAGGCCACCACGCCCACGCCCTGCACGAACATCTCCAGCACGTCGTCGCTCGGGTCGTCCCGGTAGAAGCCCGGGTCGCGCGCCGCCGTCTCCAGCAGCGTCTCGAGCATGGCCAGCACCTGCGCGTCGCGCTCCACGACGAAGCGCAGCATGGGGTAGGCGAAGGGCAGCGCCGCCTCCTCGTCGCGCACCAGCACGCGCAGCCGCCCGTTGCGGCCCAGCACGTGGCCCAGCTGGCGGTAGAGCGCGCGGTGGCCGTCGGTGCCCGCGCCCAGCTGCGCCGCGGCGTAGGCCAGCAGGCGCTCGACGACGTGCACGAGGTGGGCGTGGCCTTCGAGCGCCAGCGGCTCGGAGGCCGCCACCACGCGCACCGCCGGCAGCACCAGCTGCGTGGAGGCGGGCGCCGGGGCCGGGGCCGGGGCCGCGGGCGCGGCCGCAGGCGCCGAGGCAAGGCGCGGCGCGGGGCGTTCCTCGACGGCCGCCGCCGCCGGCTGCGGCACGGCAGCCGGCGCGCGCGGCGCGGCCGCCGGCATCACCGCCGGCTCCACCAGCAGCGGCTCGGGCGCCGGCGGGGCCTGCGTGCGGCCCAGCGCGTAGGCCCCTGCGAGGGTGGCAGCCCAGCCCAGCACCAGCCACGCCGCGATGCGCATGGCCCGGATGCTAGCGCAGCGCGCGGGCTAGCGCACGCCCAGCATGCGATGCACCTGCGGGATCACGCGCACGTCGCGGTGCGCGCGGCGTGCGGCCGCGTGCAGCGCCAGCAGGTGGGCCGCGCCGGGCGCGGCCGGCCCGCCGTCCAGCGCCGTCACGGGCTGCAGCACCAGCGGCGCCTGCGGCAGGTGCTCGGCCACGCAGCGCGCCGCCTGCTCCACCTCGGCCGGCCCCGTGGCCGCCGCCACCACAGCCTTGACGGCCAGCGCCTTGCCGGCGGCGGCCAGCAGGCGGTAGGTGGCCACGTGCGCCTCCCACGGCGTGGGCTCGCCCGTGGCGCTCGCCAGCTTGAGGTCGGGCGTCACCTCGTCGAGCTCGCCCAGCACCTCGGAGAGCGCCGCGGGCCGGTGCCCGCCCGTCTCGAGGTGCACGCGCAGGCCCAGCGCGCGCGCGCCCTGCGCCAGCGCCCGCACGGCCTGCGGGTGCAGCAGCGGCTCGCCGCCCGTGATGCTCAGCGCCGCGTGCAGGCCGCGCGGCTGGTCCAGGCGCGCCACGGCCTCCACCACGGCCCCGAAGGCGAGCGGGTTCTCGGGCCACAGGTCGGCCGGCTCGCCAGGCGCCGCCTGCAGGCGCGCGCGCGGCGGCAGCGGGAAGGACTCGGGCGTGTCGCAGAAGGCGCAGCGCAGGTCGCAGCCCGCCAGGCGCACGAACACCTGCCGCTCCCCCACGCGCGGGCCCTCGCCCTGCACCGAGGAGAACACCTCCAGCACGGGCACCGTGCTGCGCGCGGCCGGGGCCGCGCCCGCGGGCGCGGCGCTCACGGCGCCCCCACCCGGCCCACCTCCTCGAAGCCAGCCTCGTGCGCCGACTGCGTGCCGCTGTCGCCCGGCGGCGTGGCCAGCCGCGCCACCTCCACGCGGTCCACCGCGCGCCGCAGCACGAGGTAGGCGGCCACGCGTGCGCAGGCCAGCCGGCTGGCGAGGTCGGCCAGCCACAGTGCCGCCAGCGTGGCGCCCGACAGGCCCAGCGCCAGCGCCCCGGCCACATCGCCCCACGGGCGCGCGCGCGCGGCCTGCACGAGGCCCTCGCCGGAGGCGAGCACGCCCAGCAGGTCCTGCAGGCGCTCGCCGCCCAGCCCGCGCTCGAGCACCCACAGGCCCAGCGCGCCGGCCAGCAGCGTGCGCAGCAGGCGCCAGCCGCTGCCCAGCAGCACGCCCGAGAGGAACCACAGCCGCACGCCCACCAGCCGCGGCAGCCCGCCCCATGCGTAGGTGACCGAGCGCGTGATGGCGTCGAAGAGGTCGGCGTCGTCGGCGGCCACGGCCGGGCGCGCGAGGCAGGCGCAGGCCAGCACCAGCGAGGTGCCCACCACGGCCAGCAGCGCCAGCGCCGCCACGGCCACGATGGCCGGGGCCAGCAGCGCGCTGCCCGCCACGCCCGGCAGCCCGGCCAGCAGCAGCGCCAGCCACGCCAGCAGCAGCGGCACCACCAGCGCGCCGGCCCACAGCAGGGGCGCGCCCCACAGCGCCAGCAGGCGGCGGCGCGCGAAGCCCAGCGCCAGCGTGCCGCGCTCGCGCCCGCGCCCGGCGAGGTCCACGGCCGCCATGCGCGAGAGCGCGCCGCCGAAGAAGCCCCACACCAGCGACAGGCACAGCAGCGGCAGGCCCGCGGCCAGCAGCAGCGCCCCGTCGCGGTCGCCCAGCCACGCCGCGCGCACGGGCTCCAGCAGCCAGGCCAGCGGGCGCGCCAGCGTGGCCTCGCGCGCCTCCAGCGTCAGCAGGCCCGCCAGCCCGCCGCCCAGCAGCAGCGCCGGCCCGCTGGCCAGCACGCCCTGCAGCGCCAGCAGGCGCTTCTTGGGGTCGACGGCCGCGCGGCCCGCGGCATGCCACAGCGCCACCAGGCCCGGTGCGGGCGCCCCCTCAGCGGCCGTCGTCATCGTCGCCCCCACCGCGGCCCACGCCATGCGCGTCGTCGGGCAGGCCCTCGCCCGGGCGCCCCGGCACGCGGTAGGAGCCGTCCAGCCACCGGCCGAGGTCCACCCACTGGCAGCGCGGGCTGCAGAAGGGGCGCTGCGGCGCATCGGCGGCCGTGGGCGTGCCGCAGGTGGGGCACAGGCCCGGGCCGGGCACGACATGGACGGGCTGCAGGGGCACGGCCCAAGGATAGCCCCGCGGCGACGCGTGCGGGCCTAGCCCTTGCGTCCCCCGCCCTTGCTGCCGCCCTTGCTGCCACCGGCGCTGCCCCGGGCCGGCGTGGCCGGCGCGCGGGGCCCGGCGGGTGCGGCGGGCGCAGCCGGTGCGGGCGCCGCGGCCGGCGCGCTGGCGCCGGCGCTGCTGCCGCTGCTGCCCGTGCTGCCCGTGCCGGCCGCAGGCGCTGTCGTGCTGCCCGCGCCGCTGCCCTCGGCGGGCTTGCTGCCCGGCTCGCCGCCCTTGCGGTAGTCGGTGATGTAGAAGCCGCTGCCCTTGAAGATCAGGCCCGCGCCGGCGCCCACCTGCCGCTCCAGGCGCGGCTTCCTGCACTTGGGGCAGGTGCGCAGCTTCTTGGCGCTCATCTCCTGGAAGGCCTCGAAGGCGTGGCCGCAGCCGGCACAGACGTAGTCGTAGGTGGGCATGCTAGGCCTCGGGGGCAGGGTCGGCGGGCGCGGCTGACGGCGCCGCCGCCGGCGCACGCACCACCGTCACGCGCGCCGGGCGCACGTTGCGGCCGTGCAGTGCCAGGCCCGGGCTGAGCACCTGCGCCACGTGGCCGGCCGGCAGGCTGGGGTGCTCCACCATCGAGAGCGCCTCGTGGTGCAGCGGGTCGAAGGGCTGGCCGGCCGGGCGCAGCACCTCGGCGCCGTGGCGGCGCAGCAGGCCCTCGAGCTCGACCAGCACCATCTCCCCGCCGGCCTTGAGCGGGCCGGCGTCGGCCACGGCCTTGAGCGCCGTGTCGAGGTTCTCCACCACGCTCACCAGCTCCTTGAGCAGGCCCTCGATGGCGAAGCGGCGGTCCTGCTCGGCCTGGCGCTGGATGCGGCGGCCCTCGTTGACGAACTCGGCCTGCGCGCGCTTGAGGCGGTCCTCGAGGCCGGCGGCCCGCGCCGCCTCGGCGCGCAGGGCCTCGAGCTCGGCCGCGCTGGGCAGCGCGGCGCCCGCGGAGGCCTCGGCGGCCGGCGCGGCAGGGTCGGTCGGGGTGGGATCGGGGTTCGTCATGGGTGGGTGCCGCCCTAGCGCGGCTTCCTCTGCAGGCGCTTGACCTCGTCCTCGTATCGGCGGCGGGCGGGGCCCACCTCGCCGGCCTCGGCCTCGCGCAGCGCCTCGAGCGCCTTCTTGAGGGCCCGGCCCGGCGCGCGCGGCACGTCGTAGGCCACGCGCACGTAGAGGCTGCCGCTGCCGCCGCCCTGCATGCGCGGCAGGCCGGCGCCCTTCACGCGCAGCACCTGGCCGGGCTCGGTGCCGGGCTCGAGCGTCACGCTCACGGGCGAGCCGCCCACCGAGGGCACCTCCACCTTGCCGCCCAGCACGGCCGTCGAGAGCGGCACGGGCACGGTGAGCACCACGTCGGCAGGGTCGTCGTCGCTGCGCTGGAACAGCGGGTGCCCGGCCACGCGGATGACGCAGTTGAGGTCGCCGGGCGGGCCGCCGCGCGGGCCGTGCTCGCCGGCGCCCGACACGCGCAGGATGACGCCGTCGGGCACGCCCGCCGGCACCTGCAGCGCGATCTCGCGCTTCTGGGGCGCGAGGCCCGCACCGCCGCAGGCCGTGCAGGGGTTCTCCACCACCTGCCCCTCGCCGGCGCAGCGCGGGCAGGGGCGCGCGATGGCAAAGAAGCCCTGGTTGACCGAGACGCGGCCCTGCCCGCGGCAGGTGCTGCAGGCCACCGGCTTGGCGCCGTCGCGCGCGCCGCTGCCGCGGCAGGTGCCGCAGGCCTCGTTGCGCTTGTGCGTGATGGGCTTGGCCGCGCCGCGTGCCATCTCCTCGAAGGTCAGGCCGATCTCCACGCGCAGCGTGCGGCCGCGCAGCGGGCCGCCGCGGCGCCCGCCGCCGGCGCCGCCGAAGAAGGAGCCGAAGATCTCGCTGGCGAGGTCGTCGCCGAAGGCGCCGAAGATGTCGCGCACGTCCTGGAAGCCGGCGACGCCGCCCACGCCCGCGTGGCCGTAGCGGTCGTAGGCCGCGCGCTTGTCGGCGTCCGAGAGCACCTCGTAGGCCTCGGCGGCCTCCTTGAAGCGCTCCTCGGCACCCTTGTCGCCCGGGTTCTTGTCCGGGTGGTTCTTCAGCGCCAGCTTGCGGTAGGCGGCCTTGATGTCGTCGGCCGAGGCCTCGCGCGCGACGCCCAGCACATCGTAGTAGTCACGCTTCTCGGCCATGCGGGTGCAGCAGCGTCTCCGGGCAGCGGGGGCGGGCGCGCGCGCCCGGGCCCCCGGCGCCCCATCCTAGGGCCGCGCGGCCAGCCGGCACGCGCGGCCTGCGCGCTAGACCTGCGCGTCGGGGGCGGCCTTCTTCTTGTCCTTGAGCTCGGTGATGAGCGTCTCGGTGGTCAGCATCAGGCCCGCGATGCTGGCCGCGTTCTGCAGGCCCGAGCGCACCACCTTGGCCGGGTCGACGATGCCCGCGTCGAACATGTTGACGAAGCGGCGCTCCTTGGCGTCCCAGCCCTTGGCGCCGCCGGCGCTGCGCACCTCGTCCACCACCACGCTGCCGTCCTCGCCGGCGTTGGCCGCGATCTGGCGCAGCGGGGCCTCGAGCGCGCGGCGCACGATGCCCACGCCCATCTGCTCGTCGGTGCCCGCCACCTTGAGGCTGTCGAGCGCCTCGGCCGCGCGCAGCAGCGTCACGCCGCCGCCGGGCACGATGCCCTCCTCGACGGCCGCGCGCGTGGCGTTGAGCGCGTCCTCGACGCGGTACTTCTTCTCCTTGAGCTCGGCCTCGGTGCTGGCGCCCACCTTCACCACGGCCACGCCGCCCTGCAGCTTGGCGAGGCGCTCCTGGAGCTTCTCGCGGTCGTAGTCGCTGGTGGTCTTCCCGTCCTGCGCCCTGATCGGGTCGATGCGCGCGGCGATGTCCTTCTTCTTGCCGCCGCCCTCGGAGATGGTGGTGAAGTCCTTGCTGACGATCACCTTCTTGGCGGTGCCCAGGTCGGCCAGCTTCACGCTCTCGAGCTTGAGGCCCAGGTCCTCGCTGATGAAGCGGCCGCCGGTGAGCACGGCGATGTCCTCGAGCATGGCCTTGCGGCGGTCGCCGAAGCCGGGCGCCTTGACGGCGCACACCTTGAGCGCGCCGCGCAGGCGGTTCACCACCAGCGCCGCCAGGCACTCGCCCTCGATGTCCTCGGCCACCAGCAGCAGCGGCTTGCCGCTGTGCGCCACCTGCTCCAGCAGCGGGATGAGCTCGCGCAGGCTGCTGAGCTTCTTCTCGTGCAGCAGGATGTAGGCGTCCTCCAGGACGCACTTCAGCTCCTTGGCGTCGGTGATGAAGTAGGGCGAGAGGAAGCCCTTGTCGACCTGCATGCCGTCGACGAACTCGAGCACGGTCTCGGTGCTCTTGCCCTCCTCGACGGTGATCACGCCGTCCTTGCCCACCTTCTCGACGGCGTCGGCCAGCAGGTTGCCGATGGCCACGTCGTGGTTGGCCGAGATGGTGGCCACGGCGGCCTTCTGCTCGCGCGTGCTCACCTTGCGCGACTGCTTGGCGATGCTGGCCGTCACCGAGGCCACGGCGGCGTCGATGCCGCGCTTGAGCGGGATGGGCGCGGCGCCGGCGGCCACGGCCTTGAGGCCCTCGCGCAGGATGGCCTCGGCCAGCACGGTGGCCGAGGTCGTGCCGTCGCCGGCCACGTCGTTGGTCTTCTGGGCCGCCTCGGTCACCAGCTTGGCGCCCATGTTCTCGAACGGGTCGCTGAGCTCGACCTCCTTGGCCACGGTCACGCCGTCGCGCGTGACGACGGGCGAGCCGAACGACTTCTGCGAGATCACGTTGCGGCCCGCGGGCCCCAGGGTGACCTTGACCGCGTCGGCGAGCTTCTTCACGCCGGCGGCGATGCGCTGGCGGGCGTCGGTGTCGTAGAGGTACTGCTTGGCCATGGCTGGGGGC
>JBJTIJ010000150.1:0-9059 GCA_046094945.1 Planctomycetia bacterium
CCCCCGCAGCGGATCGCCGCCGCCCCACGGGGCACATTAAAACCGACCAAACGGTCTGCAATAGCCGGAGCCCCATGGGTCCCACCACCAGCAGCATCGCCTACACGGCCGAGCCCCCGGTGGGGGTCTCGGAGGCCGCCCGCCGCGCGCTGGCCCCCTTCGGCCCGCAGTGGAGCCGGCACGAGGCCGGCGCCAGCCGCCACGCCACGCTGGGGGTGCGGGTGCCCGCCGAGCGCTGGCTGGAGGTGTTCCAGGCGCTCAAGGCGGCCGGCTTCGACCTGCTGGTGGACCACACCGCGGTGGACTACCCCGCGCGCAGCCCGCGCTTCACGGGGGGGGCGGTGGTGATGAGCATCGCCAGCCAGGAGCGGCTGGTGGTCAAGGCCCGCCTGCCCGAGGGCGGCTCGATCGCCTCGCTCGTGCCGCTGTGGGCCTCGGCCAACTGGGCCGAGCGCGAGACCTACGACATGTTCGGCATCGACTTCGCCGGCCACCCCGACCTCACGCGCATCTACATGCCCCACGACTACGAGGGCTGGCCCATGCGCAAGGACTTCCCGCTGCAGGGCCACCTGCGCTTCCGCGACTAGGGCGTCCCCGGGCGCCCGCGGGCGCAACCCCTCGCATCGCGTTTCCGGAGTGGGGGAGCGCCCCGTAAGGTACCCACTCGCCCGGTGGCAGCCGGGCTCCCCGGCAGCGAGACCCCATGAGCGCCTCCGACGGCCCCAGCCCGGTGCGACCCGCCCCGACGGCCACGGGCGTGCTCCCGGACGTGCTGGCCGACAAGCCCATCCGCATGGAGGGCGGCGACGAGCTCGGCGAGCGCATGGTGCTCAACATGGGGCCCCAGCACCCCTCCACGCACGGCGTGCTGCGCATCGTGCTGGAGGTGGACGGCGAGCGGGTGGTGAAGGCCACGCCCGACGTGGGCTACCTGCACCGCGGCATGGAGAAGCTGGGCGAGACGCTGGGCTACCACCGCTTCATCCCCTACACCGACCGCCTCGACTACCTCGCGCCGCTGTCGAACAACTGCTCCATCGCGCTGGCCGCCGAGCGCGTGTGCGGCATCGAGGCCCCGCCGCGCGCGCAGGCCCTGCGCGTGGTGTGCTGCGAGCTGGCGCGCATGTCCAGCCACCTGCTGGGCCTGGGCGCCTACTCGATGGACGTGGGCGCCATGACGGTGTTCCTCTACACGTTCACCGAGCGGGAGACGCTCTACAACTTCTTCGAGTTCCTCACGGGCGCGCGCTTCACGACCTCCTACACGCGCATCGGCGGCGTGGCCCGCGACGCCGAGGACGGCTGGCTGCGCGAGGTGCGCGCCTTCTGCGACGGCTTCCACAAGAAGGTCGACTTGTGGGAGCGGCTGCTCACGCGCAACCGCATCTGGCGCATCCGCAACGAGGGCGTGGGCATCATCCCGCGCGAGATGGCGCTGTCCTACGGCCTCACCGGCCCCTGCCTGCGCGGCAGCGGCGTGGCCTACGACGTGCGCAAGGACCGCCCCTACTTCGGCTACGAGCAGTACGACTTCGACGTGCCGGTGGGGCAGCGCGGCGACGCCTACGACCGCTACCTCGTGCGCATCGAGGAGCTGCGCCAGTCGGCGCGCATCGTGGTGCAGGCCATCGACCGCATGCCCCAGGGCCCGATCCTGGCCGACGCGCCCAAGTTCGTCCTGCCGCAGAAGCACGGCGTGCTCACCGGCATGGAGCAGCTCATCCACCAGTTCATGCTCATCACGGGCGAGATGGACACGCCCAAGGGCGAGGTCGAGAGCTACATCGAGAACCCCAAGGGCGAGCACGGCTACTACATCCGCTCGGAGGGCGGCGCTGCGCCCTGGCGCCTGAAGATGCGCGCGCCCTCGTTCGTGAACCTGCAGGTGCTCAAGGAGATCCTGCCCGGCTGCCTGATCTCCGACATCGTGGCCGTGCTGGGCTCCATCGACTTCGTGATGGGGGAGTGCGACAAGTGACGGCCATCCCGCCCGGAGCCCAGGTCCCCGGCGCGGCGGCCGCGGCCGCCGCAGCGGCTGCGCGTGCCGTGGGCGCCGGTGCCGCCAAGGCCGCCGTCCAGGCCCCCGTGGCCGTGCCCTTCCCGCCGCCCGAGCTCAAGGCGCGCTGCGAGGAGCTGCTCGCGCGCTACCCCACGCGGCAGGCCGCGCTCATCCCGCTGCTGCACCTGGCGCAGCGCCACCACGGCGGCTGGGTCTCGCCCGAGGTGGAGGCCGGCGTGGCGCAGTGGCTGGGCGTGTCGGACGCCCACGTGCGCGGCGTGCTGACCTTCTACTCCATGTTCGCCACCCAGCCGGTGGGCCGCCACGACCTGTGGGTGTGCCGCACGCTCACCTGCTGGCTGCGCGGCGCGCCCGGCCTGACGCAGGCGGCGCTGGCCAAGGCCGGCATCGCGCGCGTGGGCGGCACCGACGCCAAGGGCCGCTTCACCGTGCGCGAGATGGAGTGCCTGGGCCTGTGCGAGCGCGCGCCCGCGGTGTGGATCGACGGGCAGGTGCACGCGCCCGTGACGCCCGCGCAGCTCGAGCAGCTGATGGACGGCTGCGCCTAGGAACCCCATGACCTCCCGCACGCCCGAGACCAAGGTGCTGTCGGCCAAGTTCGGCCTGCCGCAGTCGTGGACGCTGGCCGTCGCGCGCCAGCACGGCGCCTACCAGGCGCTGGAGAAGGCGCTCAAGGGCATGACGCCCGACCAGGTCATCGCCGAGGTGAAGGCGAGCCGCCTGCGCGGCCGCGGCGGCGCCGGCTTCCCCACGGGCGTGAAGTGGGGCTTCGTGCCGCGCTCCTCGCCCAAGACCAAGTACGTGGTCTGCAACGCCGACGAGAGCGAGCCCGGCACCTTCAAGGACCGCTACCTGATGGAGCTGGACCCGCACCTCGTGATCGAGGGCTGCCTGCTGGCGGCCTACGCCACGGGCGCGAGCGTGATCTACATCTACGTGCGCGGCGAGTACCCGCAGTCCATCGCCCGGCTCGAGGCCGCGATGGTCGAGGCGCGCGCCGCCGGCCTGCTGGGCAAGGGCATCCTCGGCAGCGCGGTCTCGTGCGAGGCCTGGGTGCACCCGGGCGCGGGCGCCTACATCTGCGGCGAGGAGACGGGCCTGCTGGAGAGCCTGGAGGGCAAGCGCGGCCACCCGCGCATCAAGCCGCCCTTCCCGGCCGTCGAGGGCGCCTTCGCCAGCCCCACGCTGATCAACAACGTCGAGACGCTGGCCCACGTGCCGTGGATCGTGGTGCACGGCGGCGCGGCCTTCGCGCGCCAGGGCATCGCGCCCGACCCGGCCAACCCGCGCAGCGTGGGCTCCAGCGGCACCAAGCTCATGGGCGTCTCGGGCGGCGTGCGCACGCCGGGCGTGTGGGAGTTCGAGTTCGGCATCACGCTGCGCGAGCTGGTCTACGGCTACGGCGGCGGCCCGCTGCCCGGCCGCACGGTGAAGGCCGTGATCCCCGGCGGCCTGTCGATGCCGGTGCTCACCGACGCCGAGCTGGACGTCAAGATGGGCTTCGACGAGCTGCAGAAGGTGGGCAGCGGCCTGGGCACGGCCTGCGCCATCGTGATGGACGACAGCTGCGACATGGTGAAGGCCTGCGCCAACATCGCGCACTTCTTCGCCGACGAGTCGTGCGGGCAGTGCACGCCCTGCCGCGAGGGCTGCCACTGGCTGGAGAAGATCTTCCACAAGATCGACGAGGGCCACGGCACGCAGGCCGACCTCAAGCTGCTCGAGAGCCTGTTCGTGAACATCGAGGGCCGCACGATCTGCGCGCTGGCCGATGCGGCGGTGTGGCCGCTGCGCTCGATCCTCAAGAAGTTCCGGCACGAGTTCGAGGCGCGCCTGGCGCGCCCGGCCGACGCCGTGGGAGCCCGCTAGGCCCATGAGCCAGACGCCCGCGCCCGCGCCCGCACCGGCCGCGCCGCCCGCACCGCCCAGGCCGGGCGTGGTGCTGATCGACGGCCGCGAGGTGCCCTACACGCCGGGCCAGACGGTGATCCAGGCGGCGCACGCCGCCGGCATCGACGTGCCGCACTACTGCTACCACCCGGGCCTGTCGATCGCGGGCAACTGCCGCATCTGCATGGTCGAGGTGGAGGGCAGCCCCAAGCCGCAGGTGTCGTGCAAGATGGCCTGCGCCGACGGGCTCAAGGTGCGCACGCAGAGCGAGCTGGCCAAGGCGGCGCGGGCCGGCGTCATGGAGATGCTGCTCGTCAACCACCCGCTGGACTGCCCGATCTGCGACCAGGCCGGCGAGTGCCACCTGCAGGAGTACTCCTTCGCCTTCGGCCAGGGCGCGGCGCGCGCCAGCACCGAGAAGACGCACGCGCCCAAGAACGTGCCCTTCGGCAGCAAGGTGGTCTACGACGGCGAGCGCTGCATCAAGTGCACGCTGTGCGTGCGCTTCATGGACGAGGTGGCTGGCACGCACGAGCTGGCGATGGGCCAGCGCAGCGACCACGAGCTGGTCATCATGACGGCCAAGGGCGAGTTCAGCACGCCCTACGCCATGAACATCATCGACCTGTGCCCGGTGGGCGCGCTCACCTCGCGCGACTTCCGCTTCAAGAGCCGCCTGTGGTTCATGGACTTCACGCCCAGCGTGTGCACGGGCTGTGCGCGCGGCTGCAACGTGACGGCCGGCGCGCGCACGGCGCGCCTGCTGCGCCTGGAGCCGCGCTACCACCCGGACGTCAACCGCTGGTGGATGTGCGACGCGGGCCGGCTGGGCACGGGCTTCGTCAACTCGCCCACGCGCCTGGCGGCGCCGCGCGTGAAGAAGGACGGCGCCTGGGCCGACGTGACCCTCGAGCAGGCGCTGGTCGAGGCCGGCGCGCGCCTGCGCGGCCAGAAGGGCGACGTGCTGCTGGACGGCAACCTCTCGCTGGAGGAGATGCTGCTGGCCAAGGACCTCGCCGGCGCGCTCAAGGGCGCGGCGCGCTTCGCGGCCGCCACCGGCAAGGACGCCGATGCGCTGCTGGTGGTCAACGAGAAGGGCGCCAACGCCCGCGGCGCCGAGGCGCTGGGCCTGGCGCGTGCGGCGGCCGCCGCGCCTGCGCTGGTGCTGCTGGTGGAGCGCGACAGCAACGTGCCGCAGGCCCTGCGCGACGCCACGGGCGCCAAGGTGGTCTTCGCCAGCGACAGCGCGCACGTGCCGGCCTCGGCCGAGGTGGTGTTCCCCCTGCCCACCTGCGTGGAGAAGGACGGCTGGCTGGTGAACTGCGACGGCCGCGTGCAGGCGCTGGTGCGCTCGCCGCAGGCCGGCCCGCAGGGCCTCGCGCCCGCGGTCGAGGCCCTCGACGAGCTGCTGCTGGAGGTGGGCGCGCCCAGCGCCGGCCGCACGCCCGGCGAGCTGCGCGCGGCGCTGCGCGCGCTGCCGGCGCTGGCGGGCCTCGTGTGGGCCGACATCGACACGCCTGCGCTGCCGCCGGCCACGCCGGGGGTGACGGCATGAGCCTCTCGGCCCCCCTGCCCGGGCTGCCGGCCGCGCTGGCCGGCTGGACCTACCCCGACTTCAGCGACGGCTTCGACTGGCGCTGGTTCCTGGGCCGCGTGGGCCTCGTGCTGCTGGTCGTGCACGCCATCCTGATCCTGGGCGCACTGATGGTGTGGGCCGAGCGCCGCGTCTCGGCCTGGATGCAGGACCGCCTGGGCCCCAACCGCGTGGGCCCCGAGGGCCTGCTGCAGCCGCTGGCCGACCTGGGCAAGTTCATGTTCAAGGAAGACGTCATCCCCGGGCACGTGAACCGGGCGATGTACGTGCTGGCGCCGGCCATCGCGCTGGTGCCGGCGATGGTCACCTTCGCCGTGATCCCCTTCATGGGCCACGTGGACGCCGCCACGGGCGAGCGCATCTCCTGGCAGGTGGCCAACCTCGACCTGGGCGCGCTCTACATCCTGGCCGTCGCGGGGCTGGGCGTGTACGGCATCGCGCTGGGCGGCTGGGCCAGCAACTCGAAGTACTCGTTGCTGGGCGGCGTGCGCGCCAGCGCGCAGATGATCTCCTACGAGCTGGCGCTGGGCCTGGCCATCGTGCCGGTGGTGCTGATGACCGGCACGCTCAAGCTGGGCGGCATCGTGGACGCGCAGGCGCAGGGCACGTGGTTCCTGTTCACGCAGCCGGTGGCCTTCTTCATCTTCCTCACGGCCTCGTACGCCGAGACCAACCGCCTGCCCTTCGACATGCCCGAGAGCGAGACCGAGCTGGTGGCCGGCTACCACACCGAGTACTCGTCCATGAAGTTCGCGCTGTTCTTCCTGGCCGAGTACACGAACATGACCGTGTCCTCGGCGCTGGTGGTGACGCTGTTCCTGGGCGGCTGGACCTTCTTCGGCCTCGAGGCGATCCACCCTGCGGTGGGCCTGCTCATCTTCGCGGCCAAGACGCTGTTCCTGCTCTTCGTCTACATCTGGATCCGCTGGACGCTGCCGCGCTTCCGCTACGACCAGCTCATGTCGCTGGGCTGGGCGTGGTTCCTGCCGCTGGCCCTGCTCAACATCGTCATCACCGCCGGCAAGATGGTGCTGGGCATCGACTGGCTGCTGTACGTGATGCCCGTGGTGGCCATCGCGGCCGTGCTGCTGGCCGTGCGCGTGCGCCAGAAGCGCGACGACGCCCGCACGCTGGCCCCGGAGGCTGCCCGATGAGCGCCCCTGCCGCCCAGACGCGCCCGCCGGCCGCACCGTCGCGCGCGCGCGTCAAGCCCGTGAACCGCACGCCCAGCACCTTCTGGGAGCGGCTCTACCTGCCCTCGATCCTCAAGGGCATGGGCATCACCTTCCGGCGCATGTTCCAGAAGAAGGTCACGATGCAGTTCCCCGAGGAACGCTGGACCGTGCGCGAGAACTACCGCGGCGCGCCGGTGCTGGTGAAGGACGACCAGCAGCGCCCCAAGTGCGTGGCCTGCTCGCTGTGCGAGTACGTGTGCCCGCCCAAGGCCATCTACATCGTGCCCAGCGAGCTGGAGGCCGGCAACCCCGTCGAGCGCGGGCCGGCCGTGTTCAACATCAACATGCTGCGCTGCATCTTCTGCGGCCTGTGCGAGGAGGCCTGCCCCGAGGAGGCCATCTTCATGAGCAAGGAGTTCGCGCTGTGGGGCGAGACCCGCGCCGAGCTCATCCACGACAAGGAGACGCTCTACCGCCTGGGCGGCATCCGGCCCGACCCCATCAAGAAGTGGTCGAACAAGTAGGGCGCCCCCGGATGCTCTTCTACCTCTTCGCCCTGGTCTCGCTGGTCTCGGCCCTGCTGGCCGTGACGCGCCGCAACCCGGTGGCGGCCGCCATGTGGCTGGTGCTGATGTTCTTCGGGCTGGCCGGCATCTACGTGCTGCTGGAGGCCTACTTCGTGGCCGCCGTGCAGGTGCTGGTCTACGCCGGCGCCATCATGGTGCTGTTCCTGTTCGTGATCATGCTGCTGGACCTGCGCCAGGCCGAGGCCGCGGCCGCGCCGCGCACGCGCGTGCGCATCCTGGGCGCGCTGGGCGCGCTGGCCTTCGTGGGCACGGCCGTGGCCGCGCTCCACGAGAGCAAGGCCGCGCTCTCCAGCACGCCGCGCGCGCTGGAGGCCGGGGCCGGCGCCATCGGCGAGGCGCTGTTCAACCGCTGGCCGCTGGCCTTCGAGGTGACCTCCTTCCTGCTGCTGGGGGCCATCCTGGGCGCCGTGATCCTCACGAAGCGGAGGCTGTCGTGATGGACGCGCTCGCGCTGCCCGGCCTGCTCGCCCCGTGGGCGGTGGTGCCGCCGCTGGACCACGTCGTGATGCTGGCCGTGGCCCTGTTCGCGGTCGGGCTGGTGGGCGTCACCAGCCGGCGCAACGTGCTGCTGATGCTGCTGAGCGTGGAGATCATGCTCAACGCGGCCAACCTGGCGCTGGTGGCCTTCTCGCGCCTGCACGCCAGCCTCGACGGCCAGGTCTTCGTGTTCTTCACCATGACCGTGGCTGCCGCCGAGGTGGCCGTGGGCCTGGCCATCGTGATCGCGCTCTTCCGCCTGCGCCAGACCGTGGACGTGGGCGAGACCACCGAGCTGCACGACGAGCGGCTGGGCCCGGTGCCGGTGCTCAAGCTGGAGGGCGAGGCCCCCGCGCACGCGCACCACGACGACGAGCACGGGCACGGCGCGCACGACGCCCATGACGCGCACGACGACGCCGGCCACGACGGCCACGACGGCCACGACGCCCACGGGCATGGCCAGGGCCACGGCGCGCCGGCCCATGGAGGGCACGCATGAGCGGGCTGCCCGACCTCTGCGGCATGGCCGGGCTGGCCAGCGCCGGCGGCGCCCTGCACAAGGGCGACTTCCTGCCCTGGCTGGTGCTGTTCCTGCCGCTGGCCGTCTCGGTGCTGGTGACCCTCCTGCCGCCGCTGCGGCGCAACGGCCTGCTGTGCGGCCTGCTGGCCATCGGCGCCGTGCTGGCCGGCTTCGGCATCACGGTCGCGCAGTACTTCCTGCCGGCCCTCGAGCACGGGCTGGTGCCCAGCGAGGGCATCGTGTCGTGGGTGGCCGTGGGCGACGTGGTGATCCCCTTCCGCACGCGCATGGACGAGCTGGCGCTGCTGATGACGCTGATCGTCACCGGCGTGGGCAGCGCGATCTTCACCTACGCGCTGGGCTACATGCACGGCGACCCGTCGATGGGCCGCTTCTTCGGCAAGTTCTCGCTGTTCGTCTTCTCGATGCTGGGCATCGTGCTCTCGCCCAACTTCTTCCAGACCTTCATCTTCTGGGAGCTGGTGGGCGCCTCCTCCTACCTGCTCATCGGCTACTACTGGAAGAAGGACAGCGCGGGCAACGCCTCCAAGAAGGCGTTCCTCACCAACCGCGTGGGCGACTTCGGCTTCCTGCTGGGCATCCTGATGGTGTGGGTGGCCGTGGGCCCGCACATGACGGCGGCCGAGCGCGAGGTGTACGGCGCCTTCGACTTCGGCGTGATCACGCGCGTGGTGCACGAGCAGGGCCTGCTGGCCATCTTCGGCGGCGCGGGCGCCATGGCGCTGGCCGCCGCGCTGGTGTTCATGGGCGCCATGGGCAAGAGCGCGCA
>JBJTIJ010000151.1:0-4602 GCA_046094945.1 Planctomycetia bacterium
GTGCTGGGCAGGGCGGGGGTGCGGGCCGAGGAGGGCGCGATGCTACTTGGCGCCGCCCCGCGCAGGGGCTGCGGGAGGTGCAGGCGCTGCGGGAGGTGCAGGCGCTGCGGGCGGTGCGGGCGCTGCGGGCGGCGCCGGCGGGCTGTCCAGGGCCGGCAGGCGCTGCAGGGCGGCGGCCAGCCGTGCCGGCTCGGCCTCCAGCGCCGCGGCCAGCGCCGCCTCCAGCGCCTGCGGCGTGGCGTCCAGCAGCAGGCGCAGCGCACGCGCGTCGGAGGGCGCAGCCTCCGCGGGCAGGCCGCGCAGCAGGCGCACGGCCGCCAGGCGCAGCTCCAGGCGCGCCGCCGGCAGGGCCTGCTGCCAGCGCTCCTGCAGCCCGGGAGAGGCAGCGATCACCTCGGCCCAGGCCGCGCGGGCCGCGGGCTCCAGCGTGGCCCAGCGCGCCAGCACGCGCTCGCGCAGCGTGCGCCGCACGGGCCCCGGCACCTCCTGCCAGCCGTCGGCGGCCAGCGCGGCCAGCGTGCTGGCCGCCTCCAGCAGGTGCTCGGCATGCAGCGTGGCCAGGCCCGCCTCGCCCGGCGGCGCCTTGGGCACCTGCGTGAGCACCATGGCCACGCGCACCGCCGGCACGTAGGACTCGCGCGCGCGCTGCTGCAGCGCCTCCAGCACGCGCGCGCCCACCTGCCGCGCCAGCTCCTCGCGCTCGGCGGCCGGCTGGCCCAGCGCGTCGTGCAGCACGCGCGCCACGTCGCGGTAGCCCTTGCGCGAGGTGGCCCCGCCGCCGGCCGCGTCCACGGCCAGCGCCGCGTGCACCTCCTCGCGCAGCAGGCGCGGCAGGCGCACGCCCACGGCGGCCTCCAGGCAGGCCACCGTGGCCTCCACGTGCCGGCGCCGCACGGGCTCCTCGCCCGCCGCGCCGCCCAGCTCCTGCTCGGGATCGGGCAGGCGCGCGAAGGGCTCGGCGAAGGCCGGCTCGTCGGGCTCCAGCGAGCCGGCGAAGGCGCGCAGCGCCTCGCGCAGCGCGGCCGGCGCCTCGTCGCTGCACAGGCCCCAGGCCAGCGCCCACAGCGCCGGCCCGGCCCGCAGCAGGCACATGCGGCCGGCGAGCCGCTCGCCGCCCGCGCGCAGCTCGAGGTCGGCATCGGCCCGCGGCCGGCCCAGCAGCGCACCGGCCTCCAGCCGCGGCGTGCCGAAGCCGAAGGCCCCCACCTGCCGCGCCACCAGCCCCGCGGCCTTCATCAGCACCTGCGCCGGCGGGTCGTCCTCCTCCACCGGGAACACGCGCGCCTCGGCCAGCACGCGGCCCGCGTGCCCGGCCGGCGGCAGCAGCACCAGCCGCCACTGCCCGCTGGCCGGCGCCTCCTCGCGACGCGTCCAGCCCGCCGGCACCACCACGCTGGCCGGCACGCCGCCCAGCGCCATGCGCGCCGCGCCCTCCTCGGCCCGCACCCCCGCCCTGCCCAGCACGAGCACGGCCAGCACGAGCACGGCCAGCAGCACGGCCGGCACCCTGGCCAGCAGCCGGTCCGCACGCAGGGCCCGCAGCCACGGCACGACGGTTCGCATGCGCCCGAGGCTACGCGCCCCTGCAGCCGGCGCCCGCCTCCCGGGACGCGAGCCCCCTCCCGCATCGCTCGCTGGCCCCGCCGCCCGCCGCACAGCGCGCAGCGGACGATGCCGCGCGCACCTGCCCCGCAGGCCGCGGGGCCCGCCTGCGGCCGCCGTGGCCTAGCCGAAGATCTTGGCCATCTCCTCGGTGGTGGCGCCTTCCTTGCCCACGCGCAGCTCGTGGTAGCAGACGGTGGTGAGCGTGGCGCCGAAGAGGGCCACGAAGGTGCCCACCAGGATGCTCAGGGCCACGCCCACCACGACGCCCATGCTGAAGAAGACGCCGGCGAGGGCGAACATGACCAGGCCCAGCAGCAGGAACACGATCAGGTTCATCACGAAGATCGCCATGCGGTTGCCGCTGGTGAGGCCGGCGCTGCGGCTCAGGGCCGCGCCCACGCCCAGCGACTCGACCACCGCGGCGGGCACCGAGACGTACCACATGCAGGCCACGATGATGCCCGGCACGACCAGCAGGATCAGGCCCAGCGCCACGCCCAGCCCGTAGCACACCGAGACGCCGATGACCGGCAAGATGAAGCCCATGCCCTTCTGCAGGCTGGTGGCCACGTCGGCCTTCTGCCCGCGCAGGGCCTGGAAGACGGCGTAGGCCATGGCGGCCGTCACCACGGCCTGGCCCACCATGCTCACGACCAGCGCGAGCAGCTGCTTGCCCATGCTGGGCTGGGCGCCGCCCGTGACCGTCACGGCCCCCGACTCCTGGTCCACCTTCCACGTCACCTGCACGTCGCTCGCGCGCGGCGACAGCAGGTGGTTGAGCACGCCCACCGGCACCATCACGACCAACGCGATGAGGAAGAGCGTGGGCAGGTTCTTGGTCGTGATCTCGAGGGCCTTGCTGATCACGGTGCCGGCGGCAAGCTGCATGCGGAGCTCCTGTGCGGTGGGATGGCCACCCTAGGCGGGAGGCGGGCGCCCGGCAAGCACGCCGTGGCGGACCGGGCCGGCGCCCCGGCCACGCGTCGCTGGCTCCCCGCTCACGCCCCGCTCACGCCGGGCTCGCGCCCCGCGCGCGCCTAGTCCGGCTTGGGGCCCAGCTCGTTCTTGGAGGGGCTGCGGTCGCGGGCCTTGAAGAAGATGCGCACCGGCACCTCGTGCATGGGCATCAGGGCCCGGAACTGGTTCTCGAGGTAGCGCCGGTAGGTGCTGTCGAACAGCGCCGGGTCGTTGACGAAGATCACGAAGGTGGGCGGCTTCACCTCGACCTGCGCGCCGAAGTACATGTGGCCCACGCGGCCGTGGTACGGGCGCGGGGCCTTGAGCGTCTGGGCGTGCAGCACGGCCTTGTTGAGCTGCGCCGTCTTGACGCGCGTGCTGGCCTGGCGGAACAGGCCGCGGGCCACGTCCACCACGGCGTCCACGTTGCGTGCGTCGGTGGCGGTGGTGAACACGATGGGCGCGTAGTCCAGCCCGCGCAGGGTGGCGCGCACGTACTTGGCGTAGCGGCCGGTGGTGAGGTCCGGCGGGCGCAGGTCCCACTTGTTGACCACGATCACCACCGGGTGGTGGTGCTCGAGGGCGTAGCCGGCGATCTTGCGGTCCAGCCGGCTGATGTCCGCGGTGGCGTCCAGCACGATGGCCGAGACGTCGGCGCGGCGCATGGCGCGCTCGGCGCGGCGCTGCGCGTAGAAGTCCACGCCGCCCTGCACGGCGCGCTCCTTGCGGATGCCGGCGGTGTCGATCACCACGAAGGCCTTGCTGTCGCGCTCGAAGCGGATGTCCACCGTGTCGCGCGTCGTGCCCGGCACGCTGCTGACGATCATGCGCTCCTGGCGCAGCAGGGCGTTGACCAGCGAGGACTTGCCCGCGTTGGTGCGGCCCACGATGGCCAGCTTCATCTCGGGCGGCGGCAGGCGCCGCGGGGTGGTGGGCCCGGCGGGCAGGCGCGCAGCCACCGCCTCCTCCAGCTCGTCCAGGCCGGTCTTCTCCTGCGCGCTCACCAGCACGGCCTCGCCGTAGCCCAGGCCCTCGATCTCGCCCACGTTCCAGGCCACCTTCTGCGTCTCGGCCTTGTTGGCCACCGGGATCACGCGCGAGGTGGCGCGGCGCAGCATGCCGGCCACGCGCTCGTCCAGCGGCGTGAGGCCCTCGCGCGCGTCGAAGACGAAGAGGATCACGGCTGCCTGCTGGATGGCGCGCGCCACCTGGCCCTCGACGTGCTCGCCCAGGCCCTGCGTGTCCACGATGCCCACGCCGCCGGTGTCCACCAGCTCCACGGTGCGGTCGGCCAGCGTGCACAGCACGCCCACGCGGTCGCGCGTCACGCCCGGCGTGGGCTCCACGATCGAGATGCGCGAGCCCGAGAGGGCGTTGAGCAGCGTGCTCTTGCCCACGTTGGGGCGGCCCACGATGGCCACGATGGGCGGGCGCGCGTGCGGGTCGCGCTCGAGCGTGTCGGGCTCCTCGTCCTCGAGGGCCGTCGCCCCCTGCTGCTGGCCCTCGTAGAGCGCGTCCTCGTCGTCCTCGCCGGGCGGCGGGCCCCACGAGGCGTCCCCATCGCCGTCGCCCTCCTCGTCGTCCTCGTCGAAGGCCTCGTCCTCGTCGTCGGCCGGCGGCAGCGGCTCGTCGGGGCCCTCCTCCTCGTAGCGTCGGCGCGCCTCGCGCTCGATGCTGGCCTCGTCGGGCAGGGGCGCGGCGGGCGGCGCAGCCACGCGGGCCTGGGCAGCCTTGGCGCCGGGCGAGGGCGCGGCCGGCCCGGCGGCGGCGGGCAGCTTCGCGGCCGGCACCTTCGCGGCAGGCACCTTCGCGGCAGGCACCTTCGGCGCAGGCGCCGGCGACGCGACCTGGCGCGCCGGGCTGCGCGACGCGACCTTGCGCGCCGGATTGCGCGACGCGACCTTGCGCGCCGCCGCCTTGGGCGCTGCGGCCTTGGGCGCTGCGGCCTTGCGGGCGGTGGGCTTCGAGGCGCCTGCCTTGCGCACAGCCGGCGTGCGCGCCGCCGTCGTGCGGGCTGCCGGCGTGCGCACTGCCTTCGTG
>JBJTIJ010000152.1:0-3155 GCA_046094945.1 Planctomycetia bacterium
CAGTCGGGCTCGCGGCGCACCTCGCCCTCGGCCAGCAGGCGCCGGGGGTCGGGGCCCAGGCCCCCCGTGCGGCCGGCCTCCACCAAGGCCTCCAGCGCCACCGCCGCCAGGCCGCGCTGCCAGCCGTCGCGCAGGCCGCCCAGCACCGGGGGCAGGGCCTGGCTGGCGCGCCCCACCAGCATGCGGTCGGCCACCTCGCCCGAGCCCAGCGCGGCCAGCAGGCCCGCGCACAGCGCCGTGACCTCGGCCTCGCGCTCGACGCGGCCCAGCGCGTTGGGCGGCATCTGCCCCAGCGTGCCGTCGCCCTGCTGGCGGTCCACCAGCCGCGCCCCTGCGCGCACCAGGGCCGCACGCGCCGCCTCGGAGGCCGCCGCGCGGTCGCCCCCCAGCGCCAGCGCCCACGCGGCCAGCGCGCCGGCGGCGGTGCGCTTCACCTCCGGCTCGGCAGGCACGGGCCGGTCTTGCGCCCGCTCCAGCGCGAAGCCGCCGTCGGCCTCCTGCAGGCCGGCCAGCCCGTCGAGCACGCGCGCCAGCAGGGCGCGCGCCGCGGGCACCTGCGCCGGGGCGAAGCCGGCGCGCAGCGGGTGCACCGGGTCGTCGCCGGCGCCGGAGCGCCAGGCCGCCACGCAGGCGAGCGCGGCCAGCAGCCCGGCGGCCAGCAGCGCCAGCAGGCCGGCCGGCCGCCGCCCGCGCGCAGGCGCCGCGGCGCAGGCAGGCCCGTTCACCGGAAGCGGGCCCGCGAGAGGCGCTCGTCGGCGTCGATCTCCTCCAGCCGCCGGCGCGCGTCGTCGAGCACCTCGTCGGCCAGCGAGGCGGGCCAGATCACCGCGCCGCCCTGCGCCAGCTCCAGGATGCGCTGGTTCTCCAGCCTGAGCTCGCGCCCGATGCGCGTCACGCGCACCACGGCGTCCCACGACTCGGGCAGCGCCCGCTTCTTGGCCGGCCGCACCTCGCGCACGCCCAGCACCACCGGGCCGCCCACCACCTGCTCGAACTGGAACACCTGCGCCTCGCCCGCGCGGCGCGCCGGGTCGAAGAGCCATGCGGCGCCCTCGGGCACCTGGAAGCGGTCCACCACCTGCTCGTTGACGCGCCACTGGCGCTCGTCGAGCCCGAAGCGGCGCGCGATCGCCTCGGGGTCCTCGCCGGCGCGGAAGGCGGCAGCGATCTCCTCGGCCTTGCGGCGCGTGAGCTCCTCGGCCTGCGCCGGGCCCACCTCGCCCACCATGGCGTCGATGGTGCGCAGCTGGAACAGGGCGAAGGAGGCGCCCTGCTTCTCGTCGAAGAGGCCGGGCAGCTCGCGGTAGGTGCGCCGCACCTCGGCCGGCGTGACGGCCATGTCCACCTGCGGGCGCGTGCCGCGGCCCAGGCCGGCCTTGATCTTGCGCAGGTAGAGCTCGCGCATCACCTGGTTGCGCATGCGCGTGCGGAACTCTTCCTCGCTCACGCGCTCGGCGGCCAGCACCTCGTCGAAGGACACCGGGCGGCCCGTGTTGCGCGTGTACTCCTTGACCATGCGCGCCTTCTCGTCCTCGACCATCGGGTCGAACACCGAGGGCACCAGCCGGATGCCCTCCAGCTCGGCCGCCTTCACCAGCAGCTGCTCGCGCACCCACTCGATGCGCCGGCGCTGCAGGTCGCGCTCCACGCCCTCGTCGCCCGGGCTGGCCTGCGGCCCGCGCGTCTCGCGCAGCAGGCGCCGGCGCGTGAGCACCTCGCCCCACACCACCGCCGTGATGGCGTCGAGCTCCTCGCCCTCGGCCTGCGGGCGGCCGGCGCCCAGGCGCCGCTCCGGCTCGCGGTAGCCGTAGGGCAGCGGGCTGGGCGCGGCCACCACGGCAGGGTTGGCGTCGAAGGGGTTGGCCCCGCTGCAGGCCCCCAGCGTGCCGGCCAGCGCGCCGGCCATGGCCACGCACGCGAGGAGACGGCAGGCGCGGGACGCGAGGGGACGCGGCACGCGGGCAGGATAGCCGCGCACGGGGCCACGGCACGCTCCATCGTCGCGCGCGGCGCCGGCGGCGGTAGCCTCGGCCGGCCGCGCGCGCGACGCCGGTCCCCGCACCGCGGGGGCCCGCGCCGTGCGCGAGCCGGCACCTCCCCTCCTGCCCCTCGGGACCGTGGAAGAACGCCTCGCGGCGCTCCTCGGCCGGCCGGATCCTGTCCGCATCGGGGGGCTGGACGGCGCCGCGCTGGCCTACGTGGCCGCCGCGCTGGCCCAGCGCCGCGGGCCCGTGCTGGTGGTGGTGCCCGACGCGCAGGCCCACGACGCCATGCGCCTGGACCTCGCCACGCTGCTGCCCGGCGCCGCGCTGGCCTTCCCGGCCTGGCCGCGCGTGCAGGGCGGCACGCCGCCCGACCCGGAGGTGCTGGGCGCGCGCACCGAGGCGCTGGCGCGGCTGCGCGCGGCGCGGCTGGCGCACGCCGCCGGCAGCCCGCTGCCGCTGGTGGTGGTGGCCTCGCTGCCGGCGCTGCTGCAGCCGGTGCCCGCGCCGCACGTGATCGACCGCGCGGCGCTGGCGCTGGCCCCGGGCCAGCAGCGCCCGCCCAGCGTGCTGCTCGAGCACCTGGCGCTGTGCGGCTACGTGCGCGTGCCGGCCGTCGAGACGCCCGGCGAGTTCGCGGCGCGCGGCGGCGTGGTGGACACCTGGCCGCTGGGCCGTCCCGGCCCGGTGCGGCTCGACTTCCTCGGCGACGAGATCGAGACGCTGCGCGAGATGGACCCCGCCACGCAGCGCAGCGGCGCGGCGCTGCCCTCGGCCGACCTGCTGGTGCTGCCCCCCGAGCGCGTGCGCACGCCCGACCGCGACGGCGGGGCCAGCCCGCCGACGGCGCACCGGCCGCCCGGCGCGCTGGTGCTGCGGGCCGGGCCCGCGGCGCGGGCCGACCCGGCGGCGCGGCTGGGCGCGGGGGCCGGCGCCGAGGGCCGCCAGGCGCTCACCCGGCTGCAGGCGGCGCTGGACGAGCACCCGCTGCTGGAGGCGGGACCCGTGGCGCTGGGCCCGGGCGGCAACCTGGACGTGGAGGCCGGCGGCGCCGACGTGGTGCGCGGCGCGGCCGCGCTGGACGCCGAGGCCCCGGAGCCGCTGCCGGCCCTGCCGGCGGCCCAGCCGCTGCCCCACCCGCCGCCCCAGCCGCCGTCCCACGCGGGCGCACGC
>JBJTIJ010000153.1:0-8912 GCA_046094945.1 Planctomycetia bacterium
GGCCCACGATGACGTCGCCGGGCTGCAGGCCCACCTTGGCGGCGGGGCCGCCGGCGGTGCGCACGAGGACGCCGGCCTCGTAGTCGCCCACGCCCACCACCTACGACTGGGCGCTGGCGCTGCTGGACGTGCCCGCGGGCCGCGAGGTGGAGGTGCGCGCGCAGCGCAGCACGCCCGAGAAGGGCGTGCAGGACCTCCCACCCCAGCGCATCCGCTTCGAGGCCATCCCCACGGCCACCCTCGCGCGCGAGCGCCTGGGCCTGGAGGTGGCCGACGTGGGCGACTACGAGGCCGGCGTCCTCGTGCGCACCGCCGGCGGCCCCGCCGCCAAGGTGGGCCTGCAGCCCGGCGACGTCATCGTGGGCCTGGGCACCCGCCGCATCCGCCACACCGACGACCTGCTCGTCTTCCTCCAGTTCGTCCGCCCCGGCGACCTCGTGGACGTCCACGTGCGCCGCGCCGCCGCCGGCGGCCGCGAGGTGCGCGAGCTCAGCGGCAGCCTCAAGGCCGAGTGAGGGCCGCCCGGCGGCGCTACTTGAGCGTCACGCGCTTGGTGCCCAGGATGTCGGCGACTTCCTCGTCGGCCTTGCTGATGCGCAGGACGTTGTCGATGACGATGGGGTTGGGCTCGCGGGGCGTGGTGAGGACGATGCGGCCGGAGTCGGCCAGCAGGCGCTCGAGGACGTCGGGCGTCTCCTTGAACCAGCGCAGGTCCTCGGTGCTGTAGCGCTTGATGTCGGCGAAGATGCCGCGGCGGTGCAGGACCTCGTTGTGGCGGAACTCCCAGTAGTCGAAGCGCGTCTTGACGAAGACGGCGGCGTAGAAGATCGAGAAGAGGCCGAAGATGCAGACGTAGAAGGGGCGGTTCATGTAGACGTCGAGGTTGCGGAAGAAGTCGCTGATCAGCGGCAGGAAGTCGAAGTAGAGGCCGGCGAAGACCAGCAGGCCCACGAGGGCCAGCACGAGCAGCGAGACCAGCTCGGTGAAGTCAAACGCGATCACGAGCAGGTTGAAGGCGAAGATGCACATCCACACGGTGCCGAGGTGGCCGCCGGGGGCGTCACCCGCCACGAGGCCGCCGACGAGCGACATCAGCCACAGCGGCCAGAAGAAGATCACCTTGGGGTAGCCGCGCACGATGACCGGGTCGCGGTCCTCGGGGCCACCGGGGCCGGGCGAGCCGCCGGCGGGCGCCGGTGCGGCGGCGGGTGCGGGGTCGGCCATCGTTCCCTCCAGGCTGCGCCGGGCCGCCGGGTGGCCGGCCGGGCGCGTGCAGGCCGGATGCTACGGCAGGCGCGCGCACGGCGGCCGGGCGCAGGGTGGCGAGCCAGCGTGGCGGCCGCGCCGCGGGCGCGGGCCTGTCCCGGGGCTCGCGTGTCGTCCTCGGGGCGGCTGCCCGCAAGGCCGCCTGCGGGGCACCCGGCGGCCGCCAGCTCGGGCCCGTGCCGGGGAGGGCGGCGGGGCCTGATTCTGGCCCTCTGCGGCTCTCGGCCGCACCCCCCCGGGCGGGGCTGCTTGCGGGTATCGTCCCGGCCGCGCGCGTGCCGCCCGACCGTCGCCCGCGCGCCCGCGCCCGACCCCGCCGAGGAGGCTCCACGCCCATGCCCCGCCGGAACGACATCCGCCGCATCCTGCTGCTGGGCTCCGGGCCCATCGTGATCGGGCAGGCGGCCGAGTTCGACTACAGCGGCACCCAGGCGTGCAAGGCGCTGCGCGAGGAAGGCTACGAGGTGCTGCTGGTCAACAGCAACCCGGCCACGATCATGACCGACCCGGAGACGGCCGACCGCACCTACATCGAGCCGGTCACGGCCGACGTGGTCGAGCGCGTCATCGAGCGCGAGCGCCCCGACGCCCTGCTGCCCACGATGGGCGGCCAGACGGCGCTCAACGTGGCCATGCAGCTGCACGAGCGCGGCGTGCTGGCGCGCTACGGCGTCAAGCTGCTGGGCGCCAAGCCCGAGGCCATCAAGAAGGCCGAGGACCGCGAGGAGTTCAAGCAGGCCATGGTGCGCATCGGCCTGGGCCTGCCCAAGAGCCGCACCTGCAACACGTGGGAAGAGGCGCAGGCTGCGCGCGACGAGGTGGGCCTGCCGTGCGTGATCCGCCCCTCGTTCACGCTGGGCGGCACCGGCGGGGGCATCGCCTTCAACGTGGACGAGTTCGCCGACATCGCGCGCCGGGGCCTCGAGCTCTCGCCCACCAGCCAGATCCTGGTCGAGGAGAGCGTGCTGGGCTGGAAGGAGTACGAGCTGGAGGTGATGCGCGACACGGCCGACAACGTCGTGATCATCTGCAGCATCGAGAACATCGACCCGATGGGCGTGCACACGGGCGACAGCATCACCGTGGCGCCGGCGCAGACGCTCACCGACCGCGAGTACCAGGCCATGCGCGACGCGGCCATCCGCGTCATCCGCGAGATCGGCGTGGAGACGGGCGGCAGCAACATCCAGTTCGCGGTCAACCCCGAGGACGGGCGCCTGATCGTGATCGAGATGAACCCGCGCGTGTCGCGCTCCTCGGCGCTGGCCTCGAAGGCCACCGGCTTCCCGATCGCCAAGATCGCCGCCAAGCTGGCCGTGGGCTACACGCTCGACGAGATCTCCAACGACATCACGCGCAAGACGAAGGCCTGCTTCGAGCCCACGATCGACTACGTGGTGACGAAGGTGCCGCGCTTCAACTTCGAGAAGTTCCCCGAGGCCCCGCCCGTGCTGGGCACGATGATGAAGAGCGTGGGCGAGGCGATGGCCATCGGACGCACCTTCCGCGAGAGCTTCCAGAAGGCGCTGCGCAGCCTGGAGACGGGCCGCTTCGGCTTCGGCTGCGACCGCAAGGAGCGTGCCCAGGCGCCGCTGGACAAGGCCGAGCTGCGCCGCCAGCTGCAGACGCCCGGCCCCACGCGCATCTTCCGCGTGGGCGAGGCGCTGCGCGCCGGCTGGACGGTGGAGAGCCTGCACAGCCACACGCGCATCGACCCGTGGTTCCTCGAGCAGATGAAGGCCATCGTGGACCGCGAGCGCCAGCTCGAGGCCGTGGGCTCGCTGGCCAAGGCGAGCGACGACGACCTGCGCGAGGCCAAGCGCGAGGGCTTCAGCGACCACCAGCTGGCAGTGGTGCTCAAGAGCACCGAGGAAGACGTGCGCGCCGAGCGCAAGCGGCGCGGCATCGTGCCCGGCTACCGGCTGGTGGACACCTGCGCGGCCGAGTTCGAGGCCGCCACGCCCTACTACTACTCGTCCTACGACGACGAGGACGAGCTGCGCCCGGCCAAGAAGGAGCGCATCATGATCCTGGGCGGCGGGCCCAACCGCATCGGCCAGGGCATCGAGTTCGACTACTGCTGCGTGCAGGCCTCCTTCGCGCTGCGTGCCGCCGGCTTCGAGACCGTGATGGTCAACAGCAACCCCGAGACGGTGTCCACCGACTACGACACCTCCGACGTGCTCTTCTTCGAGCCGCTCACGGCCGAGGACGTGCTCAACATCGTCGACCGCGTGGGCGCCAAGGGCGTGATCGTGCAGTTCGGCGGCCAGACGCCGCTCAACCTCGCGCGCGCGCTCGAGAAGGCCGGCGCGCCCATCATCGGCACCACGCCCGAGTCCATCGACCTGGCCGCCGACCGCGGCCGCTTCAAGGCGCTGGTCGACCGCTGCGGGCTGCTGCAGCCCCAGAACGGCACGGCCACCAACGCCGAGGAGGCGCTGCAGGTGGCCCACCGCATCGGCTACCCGGTGCTGGTGCGGCCGTCCTACGTGCTGGGCGGGCGCGCGATGGAGATCGTCTACGACGACACCACGCTGGCCGAGTACATCGGGCGCGCCGCCGAGGCCTCGCCCGACAAGCCCATCCTGGTGGACAAGTTCCTCGAGGACGCCATCGAGGTGGACGTGGACGCGGTGGCCGACGGCACGCGCTGCGTCATCGGCGGCATCATGGAGCACATCGAGGAGGCCGGCATCCACAGCGGCGACTCGTGCTGCACGCTGCCGGCCTTCAGCCTGGGCGAGCGCGTGCTCAAGGAGCTGCGCGAGAGCACGCGCAAGCTGGCGGCGGCGCTGGACGTGCGCGGCCTGATGAACGTGCAGTACGCCGTGAAGGGCGACCGCGTCTACCTCATCGAGGTCAACCCGCGCGCCAGCCGCACGGTGCCCTTCGTGAGCAAGGCCACCGGCGTGCCGCTGGCACGCCACGCGGCCCGCATCCAGGCCGGGGCCACGCTCGACCAGCTGCAGGTGCCCGACGAGGTCATCCCGCCCTACTTCTCGGTCAAGGAGCCGGTGTTCCCGTTCAACAAGTTCGCCGGCGTGGACGTGGTGCTGGGCCCCGAGATGCGCAGCACGGGCGAGGTGATGGGCATCGACCCCGACCTGGGCGTGGCCTTCGCCAAGGCCAAGCTGGGCTCGTTCCTGCGCCTGCCAGCCGACGGCGCCATCTTCCTGTCGGTGAAGGATGCCGACAAGCGCGCCGCCATCGAGATCGCGCGGCGCCTGGACGCGCTGGGCTACGAGATCATCTCGACCTCGGGCACGTGGAATCTGCTCGAGCGCTCGGGCGTGCGCTGCCGCAAGGTGTTCAAGATCGCCGACGGCGCCCGGCCCAACGTGCTGGACATCGTCAAGAACCGCGAGATCAAGCTGATCATCAACACGCCCAGCGGCCAGGGCCCGCGCACCGACGAGGGCCGCATCCGCGGCGTGGCGGCGCAGGGCAACATCCCCTGCATCACCACCATGTCGGGCGCCAACGCGCTGGTGCGCGCGCTGGAGGCCTACCGGGCGCACGCCATCCAGCCGCGCCCGCTGCAGGAGTACCTGGCGCAGGTGCGCGCGCAGCAGGGCGCGCCGGCCGCCGCCGTCGCCAGCCGCTAGCGGCGCCCGCGCGCGCTAGTTCTTGGGCAGCGCCTTGCGCAGCGCCACCTTCACCGACGAGCGCCCGATCTTGTGGAAGGGGGGCTTGTCGTTGCCGTCGGCGCGGCCCATGAGCTCCCAGGAGAGCTCCATCACGCGGTAGCGCTGCGAGTTGTCCACGTTGTAGGCCAGCGTCACGAGGTTCTCCAGCGAGGCGCCCGCGGCGTACTCGAAGGTGCGCGTGAGCGTGGTGAAGCCGCGGCCCTTGTTGGGGTCGTTGATCTCGCCGCCCAGCTTGAGCTCGGTCATGCCCGAGCGCGTGGCGATCTGCTTCATCTTCGACTCGCTGATGATCGAGGCCTCGGCGCCGCCGGCGTCCACGTAGGCCTGCACCAGCTGCTCCACCTCGAAGGCCAGGCCCGGGATGTCGTTGGCGCGGTCGTCGAGCGTGTTGCGCGCGAGGTTGGGGTTGAACCAGGTGCGCGCCTGCGCGTTGGCGGCCTCGAGCGCCGCGAGGTCGCCGCGGCGGCCCACGTAGAGCAACAGCAGCAGCACGTCCATGAGCGCGAACAGGACGCAGTACCACTTCAGGGGGTCGCTGCGCTGCCTGGTGCCGGTGTCGTCGGCGGCCATCAGTCGGACTCCTTGAAGGTGATCACGAAGGGCTGCTTGGCGTAGCCCTCCTTGGTGGGCTGGCGCGACTGCGGCTCGAGCATCGACTGCGGGTTCTTGGCGCGGCTGCGCAGGTAGTCGCTCTTGCCGATGAGCCCGCGCACGGTGTCGAACACCGTGCTGTCGCTGGCCGTGATGGTGAACGAGCAGCGGCGCTCGCTGATGTCCATCTTCTCGAGGGCGAACCACTCGCCGAACTCGTCGCGCGGCGCCTGGCTCAGCGCCTTGTAGATCTCGTACATCACCTTGGTGGCGCTGGGCACCTCGGGGATGTCCTTGGCCAGGCCCAGGTCGGTCTGCAGCTTGCGGTGGCGCGACACCAGCCGGGCGCGCAGGCTGGCGATGCGCGTGGCGTCGGGCGGCTGCGAGGCGGCGAAGGCCAGCGCGGCCTTGTCGGCCGAGGCGGCGTCCTTGCTCTCGATCTGCTGCAGGTACTTGCTCTCGGCGATCTGGAACATGCCGGCGGCGTTCTTGTAGATGCGCGCGTTGACGGCGCGCGCCGCCTCCACCTCGCGGCCCAGCCGGTAGTTGAGGCCCAGCATGAGCAGGAACAGCAGCGTCACCAGCGTGGCCAGCGCCGTGCGCGCCACCTCGAAGGTGTTGCTGGGCGCGAACTCGTCCTGCAGCAGCTCGATGCCCAGCGGGTTGTGGCCCAGCATGCGCAGCGCGGCGCCCGTGGCGCCCACCAGCCGCGCGCCCTGCCCGGCCTGCCCGGCCGGCAGGCCGGCGGGCGAGCTGCCTGAGGCCGCCACCGGGTCGAGCACCTCCACCGGCAGGCCGAAGCGCTCGGAGAGCGCCTCGGGCATGCCCGGCAGCAGGGCGCCGCCGCCGCACAGGTAGACCAGCGAGGGCGGCGCGTCCTGCCGCAGGCCGGCCAGCGAGCGGATCACCTCGCGGTGCAGCTTCTTCACCAGCTCGGCCTGCGCCTCGCGCGGCACGAGCGCCTCCTTCTCGCGCGCCTCGGCCTCGGCGGCCGGCACCAGCAGCTCGGCGTCGGCGCGGCCCAGGCTGCCGGCGGGCATGGCCGGCAGCGCGCCCACGTCCAGCAGGAAGGAGCGCACCATGCGCGGCTTGCCGTCGATCACGAGCATGAGCGCGGTGGTGTGCGCGCCCACCTCCAGCAGGATGGCGTTGGGCGTCTTGGCGAACAGGCCCAGCGCGTCGGCGCAGGTGTAGGCGGCCGTGGCGTCCAGGTCGATGCTGGCCGGCTCGACGCCCGCCATGCGCATGACCGCCAGGCGCTGCACCAGCTCCTCCTTGGCGGAGGCGAAGATGGTGATGCGGCTGCCTTCCTTGGTCTCGCCGGTCTTGATCCAGTTGACGACCACCTCGTCCACCGACTGGCTGTGCAGGTGGTGCTCGGCCTCGAACTTCACCACCTTGCGGATCTTCTCGGGCTCCGAGAAGGGCACCGGCTGCTCGCGCGAGAGCGTGGTGCCGCTGTCGTAGGTGGCGCAGAGGTTGTCGCCGGGCAGCTTGAGGCTGGCCAGCACCTCCTTGACGGCCTCGGCGCGCACGCGCTGGGCGTCGTAGCCCTCGGCCTCGGGGCTGCCCGGGGCGGGCGCCGGCGGCAGGTCGCGCACGGCCACGCGCTGCACCTTGAAGGCGCGCGGGCTGCCCGAGAGCTCGACCAGCTTGATCGAGTGGCTGCCGATGTCGAGGCCGACGGCCCGCGCCATGCGTGGAAGACTCCCCGGCCCGTGCCGGTGCGAAGGGAAGGCGGTGGGAAGGTGGCGAGTATAGGGCGTCGGCCCCGGCCGCGCGCCTTCCGGCGTGCGGGGGCCGTGCCCGCGAGGCCTCAGCGCCCGTCGCGTGCCGCGGCGGGCTTGAGGATGCTGTCGATGCGTGCCTGCACGCGGTCGCGCAGCACCTCGAAGGCCGCCGGCTGCTGGTCGCGCAGGCGCCGGTAGAGGGCCACGGTCTCGCGGTCGAACTCCTGCAGCGCCTGGCGCAGCTGGTCGGCCTGGCGGTCGTCCAGCGCGTAGTACTGGCGGTAGAGGCTCACCTTGGACTCGATCGTGGCGTCCAGGCCGCTGGGCGCGGCCGGCTCGGCCAGCCCGGCGTGCATGGCCCGGGCGGCGAACACGCCCAGCGAGAGGCCCGCCAGCAGCATCAGCACGGCCACCAGCCGCACGCTCAACAGGGGCAGTCGCATGCTCACCTCCCCTCGACCGGCTGCGTGAAGCGCGGGAACTGCTCGAGGTGCACGCGACGCACCACGGCCAGGCTGCTGTCCTCGAGCTCGGGGGCCAGGCGCTGCGGGGCCAGCGCGGCTTGCGCTGCCGCCGGCGGCGCCACCAGCAGCGAGCCTGCCACGCCCACGGCCAGCAGCGCGGCCGCGGCCGCGGCGTAGCCGAAGGGGGCGCGCCGGCCCAGCTCGTGCACGCCCTCGGGATCGGCGGCGATGCGTGCGGCCACGGTGCGTGCGAGGCGCGCAGGGTCGCGGCGCGCGGCGTGCGCGCGCGCGTCGTCGGCCCACAGGGCCAGCGCGTCGTCGAGCGCCTGCTCGTGGGGGTCGCGGGGAGGTCGGGGCGTGCTCACGGGATCCTCGTCAGGTCAGGGAAGGTCGTCGGGGCCGGGATGGCCAGGCTGGCCGGGTGCGCTGGGGCGCAGGCCCTCGCGCTCCAGCAGGGCCGAGAGGCGCTGGCGGGCGCGGAACAGGCGCGACTCCACCGTGCCCAGCGACAGGCCCAGCACGGTGGCGATCTCCTGGTAGGGCAGGCCCTCGATCTCGCGCAGCGCCAGCACGCTGCGGAAGCGCTCGGGCAGGCGCGCAATGGCGCGCTGCACGGCGGCGCGCAGCTCGCGCCGCTCCAGGCCCTCCAGCGGCGGCTGCGACGGGGCCTCGAGCGCGACGCCGCCGGCGTCGTCCTGCGCGTCGCCGCTGCGCGCGGCGAGGTCGCCCAGCAGCACGGCCGGGCGGCGCGCGCGCCCCTTGGCGTGGTCCTTGCACGCGTTGACGGCCACGCGGTAGAGCCACGTGTAGAGGCTCGACTCGCCCGCGAAGGCGGCGATGCGGAACCAGGCCTTGGTGAAGGTGGCCTGCACCACGTCGTCCACCGCGTCGCGGTCGCGCAGCATGCCGGCCACCACGGCGGTGATGCGCTCGCCGAAGGCCTCGACCACCTCGGCCAGCGCGCGCGGGTCGCGCGCCTTGAGGCGCGCCACCCAGGCGTCCTGCAGGGCGCGGCTGGGGGCGCCGGGCCGGCCGCTTGCGCCGCGGGCCGGGGCCGGGCCGCCGGCGGGCGCCGGGGCCGGCTGGGCGGGCAGCACGCGGAGGGGGGTGGCGGCCATGGCGGGCGGGGCGTCCGGGGCGCCCTTGGACGCCGGGCTCGCCCCCGGCTTCCCCCTGCCACCGCTGGCCCCGCCGGGGGCCTGGCCGGGGGC
>JBJTIJ010000154.1:0-6000 GCA_046094945.1 Planctomycetia bacterium
GCATGAGCCCTGCCTCCCCCCGCCTCGAGGCCGCCATCGCCGGCCTGGCCTCCGGGCTGGCGGCGGCGCCGTGGGGCACGCCGCCGGCGGGCTTCCCGCGGCTGGGCAGGCTGCGCCCGATGCGCGCCGTCTACGCGGGCACGCTGCCCGGCGCGGGCGAGGCGCTGGAGGTGGTGCTGAAGGTGGAGCGGCCCGTCACGGCGCTGGACCGGGTGCGCCTGGCGCTGCGCGGCCCGCGTGCGGCGCGCGAGGCCGCGCTGCTGGGGCGCCTGCGCGCGGCCGGGCTGCCCGTGCCCGAGCCGCTGGGCCACCACGCCGGGCCGCCCAGCATGCTGGTCACGCGCCGGCTGGCGGGCCTCGAGCCGCTGCCGCCGGCCGCGCAGGCGCCGCGCGCGCTGCTGGTGGAGGTGGCGCGCATGCTGGCGCGCCTGCACGCCGTCGGCCTCGTGCACCGCGACCTCACGGCCGCCAACCTGGGCCTGCATGCCGGGCAGCTGGTGCTGGTGGACGTGGGCGGGGCGCGCCTGGCGCGCACGCCGCTGCCGGCGCGCGCGACGCTGGCCCACCTGGCGCAGGCGGCGCACGGCTTCCTGCACGGGGCCTCGCGCGCGCAGGCGGCGCGCGCCCTGCGCGCCTGGCTCGAGCAGGCCGGGCTGGGCCGCCACGCCTGGCGGGCCTGGCTGCGCGACGTGGAGGCCGCGCGCCTCGAGCGCCGGCGCCTGCACCACCGGCGCCGCGAGCGGCGCATCGCGCGCGCGGGCCTGCACTTCGCAGCCCTCGAGCTGCCGGGCCTGCACGGGGTGCGCCGCGTGCCCGACGTGCCCGACTGCTGGCTGCCCCTGCTGCCCGGCTGGGCGGCGCAGGGCCCGGCCGGTGCCGAGGAGCTCAAGGGCACGCGCGTGCTGGGCTTCGTGGCCCCCGACGGCACGCCGCTGGTGCTCAAGCGCTATGCCGCCGTGGCCCCCGGGCGCCGGCCGCGCGCGCTGGGCGCCTTCCGGCGCGCCGTGCAGCTGGAGGAACGCGGCCTGCGCGTGACGCGCGCGCTGGCCTGCATCGCGCAGCCCGGCGGGCCCTCGCTGCTGCTGGGCGTGCGCAGCGCCGCCGCCGACCTCGACCACGTCGTGCGCCGCGCAGGCACGTGGGCGCAGCAGGCGCCCGCGCAGCAGCGCGCCCTGCTCGTGGCGCTGGGACGCTCGCTACGGCGCCTGCACGACGCCGAGGTGGCCCACCGCGACCTCAAGGCGCCCAACCTGCTCGTGCAGCCGGCGGGCACGGGCTGGGACGTCGTGGTGGCCGACGTGGACGGCGCCCGGCCGCTCTATGCGCCCGTGGCGTGGGCGCGCCGGGCCCGTGACCTCGCCCGCCTGGCGGCCAGCCTGCCGCTGCCGCGCTCGCAGCGCCTGCGCGTGCTGGCGGCCTACGCGGCCGCCGGCGCCACGCCGCCCATCTCGCTGCGCGCACTCGCCCGGCAGGTGCACCGCCATGCCCAGGCGCACCGGCGGCGGCTGGCCCGCCAGGGCCGGCCACACGGGTAGGCTCATGGCATGAGCCCCGCCCGCACGGCCGCCCTGCTCTCGGTGCACATGGACCTCGGCGCCGGGCGCCGTGGCGTGGACATGGGCCCCTCGGCCATCCGCCTGGCCGGGCTCACGCGCGGCCTGGAGCGCATGGGCTGGGCCGTGCGGGAGATGGGCCCGCTGTTCGTGCGCGGCCCCGAGGCCGCCACGCCCGGCACGCCCTCGGCGCGCTACCTCGACGAGGTGCTCGACCTGTGCACGCGGCTCAAGGCCGAGGCCCTCGCCGCGCTGCGGCAGGGCGCGCTGCCCGTGACGCTGGGCGGCGACCACAGCATCGCGATGGGCTCGGTGGCGGCCGTGGCGCAGCACCATGCCCGGCCGGGCGAGCCGCTGGGCCTGCTGTGGGTCGATGCGCACACCGACATCAACACGCCGCAGAGCTCGCCCAGCGGCAACCTGCACGGCATGCCGCTGGCGCACCTGCTGGGGCTGGGCGTGCCGGCGCTGGCGCAGCTGGCCGGCCCGCAGCCGGCCGTGCGCGCGGCGCACGTGGCCGTGCTGGGTGCGCGCAGCGTGGACGCGGGCGAGCGCGAGATCGTGCGCCAGACCGGCGTGCGCGTCTACACGATGAGCGAGATCGACGAGCGCGGCTTCGCCGCCTGCCTCAAGGAGGCGCTGGCGCGCGTCACCGACGGCACCTGCGGCTTCCACCTCTCCTTCGACCTCGACGGGGTGGACCCGCAGGATGCCCCCGGCGTGGGCACGCCCGTGCAGGGCGGCCTGAGCTACCGCGAGGCCCACCTCGCCTGCGAGTCGGCGGCGGCCACGGGCCGGCTGCTGGGCGTGGACATGGTCGAGCTCAACCCCACGCTCGACGAGCACAACCGCACGGGCCGCCTGGCCGTCGAGCTCATCCTCTCGGCGCTGGGCAAGACCATCCTCTAGCGAGCGGGGCTCCCCTCGCGCGCGGGCACGGGCGCCCACAGGCGCTCCAGCCGCGGGCGGCCCAGCCCACGCGGCGGCAGCCCGGCGGCCGCGCCCGGCACGACCGCTACCAGCCGCGCATCTGGTCCTCGGCGCGACGCGAGATGTCGCCCTCGGGCCACTCGAGCAGCTTGAGGATGGTGCGCACCTTCGTGCGCGCCAGGTCGCCCTTGCCCGACTGCGCCAGGCTGCGCGCGTCCAGCAGGGCCTTGTCCACCATGGCCTGCGCCTGCGACTCCAGCGAGCGCATCTGCTCCTCCGCGCGCGGCTCGAAGCGCTTGAGCAGCTCGGGCGAGAGCGAGAGCCGCTCGAGGGCCAGCGACAGGCGCACGCGGTCGTAGGCGGCCCCCAGGCGGTTCTGCTGCACCAGCGGGGCCACGGCCGCGTCCATCTCCTGCGCGGCGATGGCATCGGTGCGCGCCGGGTCGGGATTCTCGCGCATGATCTGCTGGTAGCCCGCGTACTGCGCGTTCTCGCTGGGCTTGGCGTAGAGCATGGTGCGCGCGAACTGCGAGTCGCCGTAGGTGGCGAAGAAGCGCCGCAGGATGCGGGCCGCCTCCTCGTCGCTGGGGTGGCCCTGCGGGCGCAGGTTGGCCACGCGCAGGCGCCGCGCGATCTCGCGGTTGAAGAACTCGAACACCTCGGCCTCGCGCGCGGCCACGGCCTCCTGCGCCACCAGCACCTTGAGCTGCTCCATCTCCTCGAGGATGGCGTACTCGCCGGGCTCGTTGCGCCGCAGGCCCCGCTCCAGCGTCTCCAGCGCGCGCTTGTACTCGCGCTTCTCGCGGAAGGCCTGCGCCTCCTCGCGCACCACGCTGTTGTGGTTGGAGCCGCTCAGCGCCCCCTGCAGGATGAAGAACAGCACCAGCACGCCCACGCCGATGAGCAGGCCGATCACGGCCCCCGACATGCCCTGCTTGCGGCGCACCGGGACCTCGTTGCCCTCCTCGTCCACCTCCACCTCGGCGCGGCGGCGCGGGGCGGCGCGCCCAGCGGCCGCGGCGCGCGGCGCGGGTGCCGGGGCCGCGGCCCGCGGCGCCGCGGGAGCGCGCGGGGCGGCCGGTGCCGGCGCGCGCGCCGGTGCAGGGGCCGGCGCCGCCGCGGCGGGCGTGCGCATCACCACCGGCGGCGGGGCCGCCGGCGCAGGACGTGCTGCCGGGACGGCACGCGCCGCCGGCACGGCAGGCGCGGCCGCAGCCGCCGCAGGACGGGCCGGCACGGCGGCTGCGGGGCGCACGGCCGCAGCCGGCCGCGCGGGGGCGGCAGCGGGCGCGCGCGCGGGCGGGGCCCCGCAGGGCTGGCCCTCGGCCTCGAAGCGCACCGCGAAGCCGCCCACCGCGACCGTGTCGCCATCGGCCAGCCAGTGCGCGTTGCGCACCTGGCCGTTGACGCGCGTGCCGTCCTTGGACTCGAGGTCCACCATGCGCCAGCGGCCGCGGATGCGGCGCAGCACGAAGTGCTGCTTGCTGGCATGCGGGTCGGCCACCTGCACGTCGTTGGTCGTGCCGCGGCCGAAGCTCACCTCGGTGGTGTCGTCGAACAGCTCGTAGGGCTGGTCGGCGCCGCCCTCGTGGATCAGGACCTTGGGCATGGCGCCAGCCTACGGCAGGGGGCCCGCCAGCGCACGCGAGGCGCAGGCCCGGCCCGGCACGCCGCGCCGCGACGCGCCGCCGCAGCACCGCACCCGCCCGGCCTCAGCGCCGCCCGGCCGGCTCGGGCGCACCCTGCTCGATGACGGCCGGCTTGCCGCCCCCCGTGCCGAAGTTCTGGGTCCAGCGCGTCCCCGAGACGCCCGTGCCCATGTCCAGCCACGAGGAGAGGATGTTGCGGTGGTGGCCGCTGGAGTGGCACCACATCACGTGGGCGGCGGTGGGGTCGCCGGCGCCGGCGCAGATGTTCTCCGAGGCGCCGTGGCCCTCGTAGCCGGCCTTGCGCATGCGGTCGAAGGGGCTGGTGCGCGGCTCGCCCGTGGCCGGGTTGGGCGGCGCCTCGTGCGCGAAGAAGCCGCGCTTCTCCATGTCCTGGCTGTGCAGGCGCGCCGAGCTCACCAGCCGGTCGTCGATGCGCACGGCGCGCAGCGCGACGATGGACCCGGGCACGATCTGGGCCTGGTCGAGCACCTTGGACACGTTGGCCTCGTCGATGGCCTCGTAGGCCGCGTCGCCCGGCTTCACCGCCACCGTGAAGCCCAGCATCATGCGGTAGGCGTTGGTGACGGCCACCTGCTCCGACTCCTGCGCACGGGCCACCTGCAGGTGGCTGGGGTTGTAGACCTGCATCACCCAGCGGTTGTAGGCCATGAGCTTGCGCTCGGCCTCGTCGCGCCAGAAGTCCTTGAGCCGGATCGTCTCGCCCGTCAGGTAGGGCGCCACCTGCGCCAGCGCCTTGCGCAGGTCGGGCTGGCGGCGGCCCTTGGCCTCCAGCTCGGCCAGCGCCGCCTCGGCCTCGTCGGCCATGCGCCCCGCCGGGCCGCTGCGGGCGAGCTTGAACGACTCCTCGCCCTCCCACAGCTCGCGCACCGCTGCCACGCGCCGGTCGATCTCGTCCTGCACGAAGCTGTAGGGCGGGCGGCCCTTGTCGGCCGGGTACGGGTAGTGCTTCTCGTTGAAGATCGCCACCAGCGCGGTGCCGCGCCGGCGGTCGAGCTCGTCGCGCAGCTCGCGCATGCGCTCGATCTTGCGCACCGCCGGGTCCTTGGAGAGGCGCGCCACGAGGTCGGCGGCGCGCGCGGCCAGCGTGTCCAGGCGCTCGTCCTCGCGCGCCTGCTCGAAGGCCGTCGCGTCCAGCAGGCGCCCCTTGTGCAGGCGGTAGCCCCCCGCCGGTGCCTCGGGCCGTCCCTCCAGCAGGCGCGCCACCAGCGCGTCCAGCTCGGGCGTGGCGGCGCCCTGCTCGTAGAGCGGCGCCAGCACCTCGCACAGGCGCTCGGGCTGGCCCTGCTCGGCGGCCAGCACCGCCAGGCCCTCGCGCTGGCGCGCGTCGGGGTGCGCTGCGGTCAGCAGCGGCAGCAGGTCCTCCGGGGGCACGTCGTTCCACGCCACGGCGCGCGTGGCGCCCGAGGCCTCCCACTGCGCCTTCTCGCGGTCCACCGCCTTGAGCGTGACGGTGCCGCCCGCGAGCTTGACGCGCCGCGGCGTCTCGGGCGCAGCGGAGAGCTCGGCGCCCACGGCATCCACCAGCCCCAGCACGCGGTCGAGGTCGGCGCGGCGCGCCTCCCACTCGGCCTTGAGGGGCCCGGCGGGGGCACCCGCCACCAGCGCCTCGAAGGCCGCACGCGCCTGCACCCAGCGGTTCTCGCCGAACGACTTCTCGGCCTCGCGCGCGCGGGCCAGCAGCGCCTGCGCGGCGGCCTCCATCTCGGGCGCGGGCTGCCCGGCCCGGCGCTGTTCCGCCTCGTGGCCTGGCGGGCCGGCCGCGGCCTGCTCTCGGCCGAGGTGGCCGCGCGCCTGTCGGCCGCCGAGTCCGAGACGCTGGCGGCCGTCACGCGCCTGGCGGCCGACAC
>JBJTIJ010000155.1:0-6625 GCA_046094945.1 Planctomycetia bacterium
CTCCCCCTTTCTGCCCCCGGAGGCAGCGCTCACATGGCGACGACCAAGCTGGCCCGCCCGCGCGCGACGCCGCGAGCCGTCAGCGCGTGGCGGCTGGTGCCCCTCGTGCTGGTGGGCCTGCCGGTGGGCGCGTGCTCGCGCCCCGTGGCGCGCAGCACCGCCCCGCTGGCGCTGGCCCAGGCGATGCAGGGCGAGGCGACGGAGGGCGCGGCGAAGCCGGGCCAGGGCGTGGCGACCTGCCCCTTCACCGGGGCGACGGGCGCCGGCACCGGGGCGACGGGCGCCGGGGCCAGTGGCGAGGCGGCCCAGCCGGGCGCGGTGGCGCCCGGGGCCGGTGGCCACGGCGGCGCGGGCAACGACTAAACGACTACTGGTGGCCCAACCAGCTCGACCTCTCGGTGCTGCACCCCAACCCGCCGGCCGGCAACCCGATGGGCGCGGGCTTCGACTACGCCCGCGAGTTCAGCAAGCTCGACCTCAAGGCCGTCAAGCAGGACCTCGAGAAGGTGCTGACCACCTCGCAGGACTGGTGGCCGGCCGACTACGGCCACTACGGCGGCCTGATGATCCGGCTGGCCTGGCACAGTGCAGGCACCTACCGCACGACGGACGGCCGGGGTGGGTCGGCCTCGGGCACGATCCGCTTCGCGCCGCTCAACAGCTGGCCCGACAACGCCAACCTCGACAAGGCCCGGCGCCTGCTGTGGCCCGTGAAGAAGAAGTACGGCCGTGCGATCTCGTGGGCCGACCTGATCATCCTGGCCGGCAACGTCTCGCTGGAGTCGATGGGCCTGAAGACCTTCGGCTTCGCCGGTGGCCGCGACGACGTCTGGGAGCCGGAGGCGGCGATCTACTGGGGCAAGGAGCGGCGCTGGCTCGAGGACCAGCGCCATGCGGGCGGCGAGCTCGAGCACCCGCTGGCCGCCTCGCAGATGGGCCTGATCTACGTCAACCCGGAGGGTCCCGGCGGCAAGCCCGACCCGGTCGCCGCCGCCGCGGCCATCCGCGTCACCTTCTCGCGCATGGGCATGGACCATGAGGAGACGGTGGCCCTCATCGCCGGTGGCCACACGCTGGGCAAGACCCATGGTGCGGCCAGCCCGACGGATCACGTGGGCCGCGAGCCCGAGGCCGCGCCGCTGGAGGCGCAGGGCTTCGGCTGGCCCAACAGCCTCGGCACGGGCAAGGCCGAGGACACCATCACCAGCGGGCTGGAGGGCGCGTGGACCTTCACGCCCGACCGCTGGTCCAACGACTACTTCGGCAACCTCTTCGGCTACGAGTGGAAGCTCGTCAAGGGTCCCGGCGGCGCCTGGCAGTGGACGCCGGCGGATGCCTCGGTCACGGGCGTGCCCGATGCGCACGTGCCGGGCAAGAGCCATGCGCCGATGATGCTCACCACCGACGTGGCGCTGCGCTTCGACCCGGTCTTCGAGCCCGTCTCGCGCAAGTTCCACAAGGACCCGGCGGCCTTCGCCGACGCCTTCGCCCGCGCCTGGTTCAAGCTCACCCACCGCGACATGGGCCCGCACGCGGGCCTGCTGGGGCCGGAGGTGCCGCCGGCGCAGCTGTGGCAGGACCCGGTGCCGGCGCTGGACCACGCGCTGGTGGGCGCCGAGGACGTGGCCGCGCTCAAGCGCGAGGTGCTGGCCTCGGGCCTGTCGGTGGCCGACCTCGTGTCCACCGCCTGGGCCTCGGCCTCGACGTTCCGCGGCTCGGACCTGCGCGGCGGCACCATGGCGGCCGGCTGCGGCTGGCGCCCCAGAAGGACTGGGAGGCCAACGAGCCCGAGCGGCTGGCCAAGGTGCTGGGCACGCTGGAGAAGATCCAGGCGTCCTTCCAGTCCGGCGGCAAGCGCATCTCGATGGCGGACCTGGTCGTGCTGGCCGGCTGCGCCGCCGTGGAGAAGGCGGCGGCCGACGGCGGCACGCCCGTGCAGGTGGCCTTCACCCCCGGGCGCACGGACGCCACGCAGGAGATGACCGACACGGCCTCCTTCGCCGTGCTCGAGCCCCTCGCCGACGGCTTCCGCAACTACGTCGGCAAGCGCGCCGACCTGCCCACGCCGCAGCTGCTGGTGGACCGCGCCCAGCTGCTCACCCTGAGCGCTCCGGAGATGACGGTGCTGGTGGGCGGCCTGCGCGTGCTGGGCGCCACCTACCGCAGCGCGCCCCACGGCGTGTTCACCGCGCGCCCGGGCACGCTGGGCAACGACTGGTTCGTGAACCTGCTGGACATGGCCACCGAGTGGAGCATGGCCAAGGACGCGCCCGGCATCTACGAGGGCCGCGACCGCAAGACCGGCCAGCTGCGCTGGACGGGCACGGCGGTGGACCTCGTCTTCGGCTCGAACTCGCAGCTGCGCGCGCTGGCCGAGGTGTACGCGGCCGACGATGCGCGGCAGAAGTTCGCGGACGACTTCGCCGCCGCGTGGGCCAAGGTGATGGCCCTGGGCGTGCACGTCACGCGCAAGTGAGGCCACGGCGCGGCGTCGCCGCGCCGGCCGGTGCCGCACGCTGCTCGAGGGCCGTCCCGCCAGCGCGGGGCGGCCCTCGTCTTGGGGGGCACGGCACGGCTGGGCCCGGCTGCGGCCTACTTGCCGTGCCGCTCGGGCCCCTCGTGCTCGTGCTCGTGCTCGTGCTCGTGCTCCTCCTCGCCGTCGTCGTCGCCATCGTCGTCGCCGCTGCCCGAGGCGGACGATCCGCCCTTGGCCTCTGCGGCCTTGGCGGCCTCCTTCACCCTGGCCTTCCACGTGCCGAAGCTGGCGCCCTCGGCCACCCAGCGCCGGACCAGTTCCTGCTGCTCCTTGGGCAGCGGGCCGCCCTTCTTGCCCGGGGGCATGAGGTCGCCGTCCTCGGCCGGCAGCGAGATCACGCGCACCAGCAGCGACTCGTCGGGCTTCTTGGCCACCACCAGCCGGCCCTTCTTGCTGGCCGCGATGGCCGCCTTGCTGTCCAGCGTCACGCCGCCCTTGCCGCCGCGCACCTTGCCATCGGTGCCCGTCACCTGCCCATGGCACTCGATGCAGCGCTTCTCGAGGATGGGCCACACCTGCTTGGCGAAGTCCACCGGATCGGCCTTCTTCTCGCCGTGGGCCACGCTGGCCAGCAGGGCGAGCGCGGGCAGCGAGCACAGGCCGAGGAGAAGGCGCTTCATGGGAGGGCTCCTCGCCGGGGGCGCGCACGCGCCCCTGCGGCTGGACATCGGCCCTACACCCAAAGGCTGGCCAGGGCTCTCGTGCGGGGCGCCAGGACTGTCGTTCCCGGGGTACAACCTGGGGCCTGCGCATGCGCTCTACGCCCTCCCTGTGCCCCGGTTGGCTGCGAGGGCTGCCGCGCGCGGTCCCGGCCCTGCTGCTGGTGCTGGCCGCGCTGGGCATCTCGTGCGGGCTGCCCGGCTGTGGCGCCAGGGCCGCCCCGCCGCCACAGCCGGGCACCCCCACCGGGCTCAGCTCCACCTTCGACGCGGCCTCGCTCACCGTGACGCTGCGCTGGGTGCCCGCGCCCGGGCCACGGGCCTTCGGCTACCGGGTGGAGTTCCGGCTGGATGCCTCCCAGCCCTGGGCGCCCAGCCCGGGCACGCTGGACATGGCCGGGCCCGCCTTCCACGGCAGCGTGCCCGCCGGGCTCTACGACCCGCTGGCGCTGGACGTGCGCGTGACGGCGCTGGGCGGCACGGGGCTGGAGAGCGCACCCAGCCAGCCGCTGCACTTGGTGCTGCCCCCCACGCCGCTGCCGCCCAGCACGCGCTTCGTGGTCACCTCGCCAGCCGGCACGCTCGTGGCCAGCCACGACGCGCTGGTGCAGGACGGGCTGGACACCTTCCCCGACGGCCTGCTCGGCGTGCTGCCGACCGCCACGCCCGGCGTGTACGAGTTCTACGCCAACCAGGGCAACGCCAGCGACGGCATGGGCGGCGTGCTGGGCACCGGCTACGGCCGCACCCGCGGCACCCTGCAGGATCCCTTCGGTGAGGTGCTGGCCACCCGCGGGCAGGTGCAGGCGCTGCAGGTGCCGGTGGACTACGTGGGCGGCGGGGCCGTGTGGCGGGACGTGGCCACGGGCGCGATCGTGATGCTCTACCACCGCGAGATCTACACGCGCGAGGGCGGCACCATCACCGGCGCCTTCTGGTCGTCCATCGGCGCGGCCGTCTCCACCGACGGGGGCAGCACCTTCGTGGACACCGGCGAGGTGCTCACGCCCGACATCGAGCTGCTCTCGCCCAGCCGCGGCCCCTCGGGCAACGGTCCCGGCGACCTCTCCACCGTGGCGCGCGACGGCTGGCTCTACGCGTACTACAACGACAACCTCGAGGACGGCTCGATGGTGCTGGCGGTGGCCCGCACCTCGCTCGCCGGGCTGGCCGCGATGGCGTCCACGGGGCAGGCCCCGGTGTTCTGGAAGTACCGCGACGGCAGCTTTGCCGAGCCGGGGCTGGGCGGCACGCCCTCGGCCGTCTCCACGGGCTTCAATCCCAGCATATCCTGGAGCGCGTGCCGCGACGAGTTCATCATGATCACGACGGGCTACACCAACGACACCGGCTCGATGCTGCAGGTGGCCACGTCGCCCGACGGCCTCTCCTGGAGCACGCCCGAGCCGCTCTTCGCCGCACTGGCGCCCTTCCGCATCTACAACACGCTGCTGGGCGACACGGCCAGCCCCGAGGGCAACCGCGTGGCCACGGGCGCGACGCTGCACGTGCTGGCCGTGGACTTCACGTCCACCTCGGACTTCTGGTCGGCGCAGCAGGTGCGCCTGCTGGAGATCACCGACACGGCGGCCCGCGACGGCTGCGTGCGCTAGCGCAGGCGCTGCCAGTAGTTGACCTGGCGGTCGCCGGTGATGGGGTCGATGTAGTCGTAGGCCAGCACCACCCCGTCGTAGGCATAGGCGCCCAGCACCGTGACCTGGTCGATGGCCTCGTAGACCTCGAAGGTGCCGTTGTAGGCGTACCACGTGCCGCGCTCGAGGCTGCTGTAGCCGTCGGCGTAGAGGCGCTGGTAGAAGTCGCGGCCCGCGCCCAGCGCGAGGTCGCCACCCCACGAGACGAAGTCGTACTCGTCGTACCAGGCGCCGTCCACGCGCCAGTCGAAGCCCACCAGCGCGTAGCTGCCCACCAGCGCGTCTTCCTCCGCCGTCAGCGGCGGCTGGCCCGAGCCGCCGCCGCCCCCGCCGCCGCAGCCGGCGAGGACGAGGACGAGGCCCAGCCACATCGCGAGCAAGCCCTGGCGCATGGACGATCTCCGGGACGACGCGGGACACGGGGGGTGGCAGGCCGCGGCGCCTGCGACGCGCTCACGAGCCGTGGCTCGCCGCGCGCCCAGCGCCCGGACCCATGTGCGCGTGCATCCCGCAGGTGGCGCGCGCAACACCAGCAAGGTGCAGCCACCGCGCGCCTCCTCCCAGTGCAGAGGCTGTCATCGCGCTGCGATGACAGTGCCTGCTCGCCACCTGCGCTGGACGCACGCGCAGGCGGCCCTGCGCCCGCGCCGGCACCGCGGCCTTGCCACGGCTGGCAGGCTGCGGGCGCGCTACGCCTGGCCGGCCAGCAGCGCATCCAGCCACGTGGCGCGCCCGGCACCGCGCTCGAGGCTCACCTCCGGCTCGCGCTCGCCGGGCGTGTAGACCAGCGTGGCCTGCGCCCAGGGCGCGCCGGCGCGCACGGCCTCCAGCGCCAGCTCGCGCGCGCGCTGGGCGCCGCGCCGGTCGACCTTGTGCGGGTCCTTGCCGTGGTGCGCGCCGCCCCCGATGGGCACGCCCGGCCCGTAGCCATCCACGACCAGCTTCTTGCCCGAGAGCCCGTTGTCGCCGTGCGGCCCGCCCACGGTGAAGGCGCCGCCGGGATTGAGGCGCAACTGCTCGCGCCCGAGCGACCCGACGCCGGGCAGGGCGCCGTCCAGCCCCTGCAGCAGGTCGTGCAGCACCGGGAACAGCAGGCGCAGCTGGTCCTCGCCGCACAGGCTCGGCAGGTGCTGGATCGACAGCACCAGCCGCCGCCAGCGCCAGCGCCGCCCTGCGCCGGCCGCCGGCACCTCCTCCAGCACGGGCAGCAGCTTGAAGTCGGGCCCCAGCCGGTCGGCGGCGTGCGCGGCGCGCCACGCGGCCAGGCGCTCGCCCAGGCGCAGCGCCAGCCACTGCACGGGCGGCTGCCAGTCGGTGGACGGGCTGTCGCAGGCATAGCCCACGCAGATGGCCTGGTCGTCGGCCCAGTGGCGCGCCGCGCGCTCCGGCCCGCCCAGCGGCCGCACGCTCAGGTCGTGGATCACCACCAGCTCGCGCGGCGCCGGCCGCCAGGCCTCGCCGTAGCCGGCGGCCGCATAGGCCTGCTGCACGAGCGGGGGCAGGAAGTCCTGCGGACGGCCGGCGTCGCCCGCGCCCAGGGCCAGGCAGCCGCTGACGAACACCTTCTCGCTGGAGACCGCCACCTCGATGCCTGCCACCGCCTCGGGATCGAGGGCGCGCGCGTAGCCCACGCAGGCCTCGGCCACCGCGTCGGCCAGCCGGTCGGGGTGGCCGGGCGAGACGTACTCGGCGGCGTGCAGGCGTGCGGGCAGGGGCTGGGGCAGTGGCTGGAACAGTGGCTGGGACAGGCGTGCGGGCATCGGGGGCTCCGGTTGAAG
>JBJTIJ010000156.1:0-16643 GCA_046094945.1 Planctomycetia bacterium
GGTGAGGCCCTCAAGGCTCCGGCCACCAAGTAGCGCCGGGCTCACGACGTGTCCCTGGGCGTGCTGCCCCAAGCAGCCTGCCCGCGCGGGCTCCGCGGACCTGCGACCGCGGAGCCCGCGCCCGTTCACGCGCCCGCGCGCTGGCTGGCGCCGCGGCAGGGCCAGGCCGATGGCCGTGCGCGGGCGGGCCGCTGCCCGCCGTGCCCGCGAGGCGGCACCCTGCGCGCTCGCTTCGGGTTCAATGAAGACGTGAGCCCCGCCGTGGAGCCGTCGATCCGCCTGCTTCCGACCCTCCTGCGTGGTGCAGCGTGGCGGCGCGGCCTGCGGGCCGCCGTGGCCGCGCTGCTGGCGCTGCTGGCGGGCCTGCCCGGCCTGTGGGCCGACGAGGCCGCCCCGGCGCCGGCGCCCGCTGCAGCGCCGGCCGCGCCGCGCGCCGTGCCCTCCGACGCCGGGCGCCTGAGCGCCGAGGACGTGCGCGCGCTGCTGGCCGACCTGCGCGCAGGCATCGCCGTGCAGGACCGCCTCGCGCGCGCGCTGCCGGCGGAGGCCGTCGAGCGCATCTTCACGCAGCTGCTGGCCTCCAACCCCGGCCACGCCGGGCTGCGCTTCCTGCGGGCGCGGGCGCTGCGCACCGCCGCCGGTGCCGCGGAGATGCGCGTGCTGGCCGGCGAGCGCCTGGGCCTGGCGCCCAGCGAGCGCCAGCAGGTGGGCGCCGCGTGGTTCGCAGTGGCGCGCCGCGAGGCCGAGCTGGGCCAGCTCGACCCGGCGCTGCAGGCGGCGGGCTTCGCGCTGCGGCTGGACCCGGGCGACGAGGCCTACGCGCTGCTGGGCTGGATCTACGTGCGCAAGGGCGATGCCGAGCGTGCCATCCAGGCCTACGAGGGGGCGCTGAAGATCGAGCCGCGGCAGGTGGGTGCGCGCCTGGCGCTCACCGACCTGCTGCTGCGGCGCGGGCGCGTGCCCGATGCGCTGCGCATCGCCAAGGACACGCTGCTGCTGGCCCCGCGCGTGGGCCTCGCGCAGCTCTACTGGGGCACGGCGCTGGCGCTCTCGGGCAGTCCCGACGAGGCCCGGCGCGCCTACCAGCGCGCGCTGCGCCTGGCGGGGCAGGATCCCGACCAGGTGGCCGCGGTGGCCGCGGCGCTCAAGCGCATCGACGGCCAGCGGCTGGCGCTCGACACCCTGCGCCGCACGCACGCCGTGCACCGCACGCACCGCGAGGTGGCGCTGCAGCTGGCCTCGCTGCTGCTGGAGGTGGGGCGTGCCGAGGAGGCGCGCCAGGTGGTGACGAGCGCGCTGGAGGCGCACGAGGACGACGCGCGCCTGTGGTTCCTGCGCGGGCTGTGCGACGACGGCATGGGCGACCCGCGCGCGGCGGGCGTGGCCTACCAGCGCGCCATCAAGGCCGATCCCGACCGCAGCGACTACCGCCTGGCGCTGGCGGCCTCGCTGCGCCGGCTGGGCGACCCCAAGCAGGCGCTGCTGGTCTACCGGCAGGCGGCGCAGCGCTTCCCCAAGGACCGCCGCGCACGCGAGCTCTACGCGCGCGCGCTGGTGGAGGACCGCCAGTACACCGAGGCGGCCGTCGAGCTCGAGGAGGTCACGCGCCTGGCGCCCGAGGACCCCGACCCCTGCTACCTGCTGGCCGTCGTGCGTGGCCTCAACCTCGGGCAGCTGCGCGAGGCGCGCTCGTGGATGGAGCGCTACGCGGCGCTGGGCGGCAAGGAGGGCGCGGCGCTCGACTGGCTCTCGCAGCTGCGGCGGGAGAACCGCTAGTGCGCGCGCCTGCCCTGCCGGCCTGCCTGCTGCTGGCCCTCGTGGGCCTGCTGGCCCTGCGGGCGCCCGGGCTGGCTGCCGACGGGGCCGAGCCGGTGGTGGCCTATGCCCCGGGCGGCAGCACGCGCCTGGAGGGCCAGGGCGCGCAGGTGGTGCTGGCGGCGCAGGCCGGACGGCAGGCCGCGCTGGTGGACGTGCAGGGCGGCAGCGCGTGGGCGCGCGTGTTCGTGCGCGGCCTGAAGGTCGACCTGCGCCCGCTGCAGCACCTCGACCTCGAGCTCAAGGCGGTCAACGGCGCCGTGCAGGAGCTGCGCGTCAAGCTGCTGGACGCCAAGGACCGCGAGGCCACGGCGCGGCTGGACGCGCCCAAGGCCGAGTGGGAGACGCGCCGCCTGGACCTGGGCGACCTGAGCACCGACCCGGGCTTCGCGCCCGAGCTGGTCACCACCGTGCAGCTGGTGTGGATGAAGCCCGTGGCGCAGGTGGTGGCGGTGGGCCGGCTGGCCTTCGTGCCCGGGCCCGCCGGCTGGCGCCACCCGCCCGAGGAGCAGGCCCGGCGCGTCTTCGGCCCCCAGCGGGCCAAGGACGTCAAGGGCGAGTCCAGCGCGCACGTCGCGGCCTGGAGCGACGACCCGCGCGCGCTCAAGGGCGTGCTGGCGGCGCTGGAGGCCGACATCAGCGCCTTCGCGCAGGCCTTCGCGCTGGCGCCCGAGGCGCTGGAGGGCCTGCGGCTGCCGGCCTACGTGTTCAAGCAGGCCAGCGACTACCAGGACTACTGCGTGCGCGTGCTGGGCTGGACCAAGGAGCAGGCGCGCCGCACGCCCGCCGCGGGCAGCGAGGAAGGCCTCGTGCTCTACGTCAAGGGCGTGGAGGACGCGCAGCTCCAGCACCGCGTGGCCAAGGCCGTGTTCAGCCATGGCTACGGCCTGGGCGGCGGCGCCTGGCTGCAGGACGGTGCCGGCGAGTACGGCGTGCGCCGCCGTGCCGACCGCCCGGTCACCAAGGAGCTGGCCTCGCGCCTCAAGACAGGCGAGACGTGGACGCTGGCCGACCTCGTGCAGGCCTCGACGCTGCACGGAGGCGAGCGCACCGACGCCAGCTTCGACTACCGGCCCATCTACCTGCACGCCGCCTCGGTGCTCGAGTGGCTGCTGCGCGAGGCCCCGGCCGGTGGCGACGCCGCAGAGGCGCCCGCCGAGCGCATCCGCGAGCGCCTCAAGCGCCTGGCCGCCATCCGCGAGCAGGGCAAGGAGCGTGTCGAGAAGGTGGTCGAGGTGCTCGGCGAGCCGCTGGAGTCGGTCGAGGCCGCCTACAAGGCGTGGGCGGCGCGCGCGCGCTAGCCAGCGTGCTGCGCGCTCAGGCGCGCGGCGGGGCCAGCAGGCCGGGCGTCACCTCCGCCACGCTGCGGCAGCCGCACAGCGCCATGGCGTGGTCCACCTCGTCGTGCAGCAGGCGCAGCACGTGCGCCACGCCCGCCTCGCCGCCCACCGCCAGCCCCCAGAGCAGCGGGCGGCCCACCAGCACGGCCCGCGCGCCCAGCGCCAGCGCGCGCAGCACGTCGGTGCCCCGTCGCACGCCGCCGTCCACCAGCACCTCGCAGCCGCTGCCGGCCAGCGCCGCGGCCACCGCCGGCAGGGCCTCGACCGCGGCCTGCGCGCCGTCGAGCTGGCGCCCGCCGTGGTTGCGCACCACCACGCCCGCCACGCCGTGGCTGGCGGCGCGGCGCGCGTCGTCGGCGCGCAGCACGCCCTTCACCAGCAGCGGCAGGCGCGTGAGGCCGCGCAGCCAGGCGAGGTCGTCCCACGACAGGGCCGGGTCCACGAGGCGCGCGAAGTACTGCGCCAGCCCCGACTCGTGCTCGGCGGCCGGCACCTCGTGCTGGGGGCCGCCCCGCAGGTTGGCCACGTGCATGCCCGGCGGCAGCGCGAAGCGGTTGCGCACGTCGCGCTCGCGCCGGCCCAGCACGGGCGCGTCCACGGTGAGCACGAGGGCGCGGCAGCCGGCCGCCTCGGCGCGCGCCACCAGCTCGCGCGTGGCGCCGCGGTCGCGGTAGGCGTAGAGCTGGAACCAGACGGGGCCGGTGGCTGCCGCCACCACCTGCTCGACGGGCTGCGTGGAGAGCGTGCTGAGCACCATCACGCTGCCGGCGGCCGTGACCGCGCGCGCGGTGGCCAGCTCGCCCTCGGGGTGGGCGAGGCGGTGGAAGGCGGTGGGGGCGGCCAGCACCGGGAAGGCGAGCTCGTGGCCCAGCACGCGCGTGCGCGGGCTGCGCTGCGACACGTCCACCAGCACGCGCGGCAGCAGGGCATGGCGCGCGTAGGCCGCGCGGTTGTGCGCCAGCGTGGACTCGTCCCACGCCCCGCTGGCGTAGTAGTCGCGCGCCATGGTCGGCAGCACCTCGCGCGCAGCCTGCTCCACGTCGTCCAGGCTCAGCAGGCGGGCCAGGTCCATGGCCCGAGGCTAGCCTCCCGGGGCTGCGGGCCGGGGGTCCGGCCCGCGCGCGCCGGTCGCTGGCCCAGGGGCCGGGGCGCCCGGGAGGCGGGCCTGGGCGGGAACCGCCGGCCCCGGCCGGTGTCCAATCGGGGACCGGAGGTCGCCATGCCCACGCCTGCCCGTCTCGTCCTGGCCCTGCTGCTGGGCGCCTGCCTGCTGGGGTCGGGCCTGCTGGCCGCCGCGCCGGCCCACGCCAACGGCATCCTCGTGGTCGAGCCCGGCGCCGGCGCGCCCCCGGAGCGCATCCGGCCCGTGCCGCCGCCGCCGCCGCGCCCGCACCCCGGGCCCCCGGCGCCGCCCCCGGCCCCGGTGCGCCTCAAGGCCCACCGCGTGTCGGCCGTGGTGGTCGACCAGGCCGCCGAGGTGACGGTGGAGCAGGTGTTCCACAGCGACGCCCACGTCGAGCTCGAGGGCCAGTACCTCTTCCCGCTGCCCGAGGGCGCCTCGGTGGGCAAGTTCGCCATGACGATGGGCGGCAAGATGGTGGAGGGCGCCGTGCTGGAGGCGCGCGAGGCGCGCCGCATCTACGAGGGCATCGTGGCGCGCCGGCGCGACCCGGGGCTGCTGGAGTACGTGGGCCGCGGCCTGTTCCAGGCGCGCGTGTTCCCCATCCCGCCGCAGGGCGACGTCACCATCCGGCTCGTGTTCCAGCTGCTCCTGCGCGACGACGCCGGCACGCTGGAGCTGCGCTACCCGCTGGCCAGCGACCGCCTCAACGGCCAGCCGGTGGACGAGGTCTCGGTGGACGTGCGCGTCGAGTCCAGCGTGGACCTCAAGGCCCTGTGGAGCCCCTCGCACGAGGTGGCGGTCGCGCGCGAGGGCGAGCGCAAGGCACGCGTCTCCTTCGAGCGCAGCGGCCGGCGCCAGGACAAGGACTTCCTGCTCTACGTGGGCCGCAGCCCCGAGGCCGTGGGCTTCTCGCTGGTCTCCAGCCGCCAGCCGGGCGAGGACGGCACCTTCATGGCCGTCTTCGCGCCGCGCCAGGCCGTGGGTGCCGAGGCGGTGCTGCCGCGCGACGTGATCTACGTGCTGGACACCAGCGGCTCGATGGCGGGCGAGAAGATGCTGCAGGCCCAGCGCACGCTCAAGCTGGGCGTGGGCATGCTGCGGCCGGCCGACCGCTTCCAGGTGGTGGCCTTCTCCACGGCGGTCAGCACCTTCCGCGAGGGGCTCGTCGAGGCCAGCGCCGAGGCCAAGGCCGCGGCCAGCGCGTGGATCGACACGCTGCAGGCGGTGGGCGGCACGAACATCGAGGGCGCGCTGGAGTCGGCCCTGCGGCTGCCCACGGCCGGGCGCCTCACGCTGGTGGTGTTCATCACGGACGGCCGGCCCACGGTGGGCGAGCGCGAGACCGAGCCGCTGCTCAAGAAGGCGCAGGCCGCCAATGCCTCCGGCGCGCGCGTCTTCACCTTCGGCGTGGGCCACGACCTGGACGTGGCGCTGCTCGACCGCCTGGCCGAGGCCACCAACGGCGTGCGCGACTACGTCAGCCCCGGCGAGGACCTCGAGCTGGTCACGGGCCGCTTCTTCACCAAGGTGGACCGGCCGGTGCTCTCGGACGTGAGCGTCGACCTCGGGCCCGGCGTCAAGGAGGTCTACCCGCAGCGCATCCCCGACCTGTTCGCGGGCGGGCAGGTGGTGCTCTTCGGCCGCTACGCGCAGGACGGCGAGCGCACGCTGGTGCTGCGCGGCAAGATGGCCGGCAAGGACGTGGTGCTCGAGCACCGCGGCACGCTGGCCGCCAGCGGCGGCCCGGGCTGGCTCACCCGCCTGTGGGCGCAGCGCAAGGTGGCCTTCCTGCTCGACGAGATCCGCCTGCGGGGCGAGACGCGCGAGACCGTGGAGGAGGTGGTGCGCCTGGCCACCCGCCATGCCATCGTCACGCCCTACACCTCGGGCCTCGTGGTCGAGGACAGCGAGCTGCAGGACGCGGGCCCCGGCGGCCCGGTGCGCCGTGCCGAGCGCCTGGGCGCCGAGGGCGCGCGCCTGCGCCTGCCGGCCGACGCCAACACGCCCCCCGGGGCCTGGCGCGGCGGCGGCGGCGGGCTGGGCGCGCCGCCCGCGGCGGGCGCCGCGCCGGCGCCGGCCGCCCCGCAGGAGTCGCGCGAGCTGCAGAAGCTCAAGGACCGCGCCTCCGAGGACGAGGCCGACGGCCCCGCGCAGGCCGCGCGCGAGCGCGTGCGCGCCGTGGGCGCGCGCACCTTCGTGCTCAAGGCCGACGGGCGCTGGGTGGAGACCGCCTGGGACGGCAAGGGCGAGACGCGCAAGGTCGAGGCCTGGTCCGAGGCCTGGCAGGCCCTGCTGGCCCGCGGCGACGAGCTGGCGCGCATCCTGGCGCTGGGCGAGCGCGTGGTGTTCCTGCTCGACGGCGCCGCCGTCGAGGTGGTGCCCGCGCCCTAGAGCGCGCGACGGCGCTCGCTAGGCGCGCCGCACGCTCACCAGCAGCGCCACGCGCCGGCCCTGTGCGCCGGTGAAGGTGGCGGCCAGCGCGCTGCGCCCCAGCGGCAGCGCCAGGTCCAGCCGTACCTCGTGCTGGCGCAGGTCGGGGCACTGCAGGTCGCCGGCGGCGGTGCGCACCGTGCGCAGGGCCTGCGCCAGCACGCTGCGCTGCAGCACCAGCGAGGTGCGCACCCAGCCCGGGCCGGCGCAGGGCAAGGGCTCCACCTCCAGCACGCAGCCCGTGGCGAGCGTGCCCACCACGGGGTCGACGATGCTGGTCTCCTGCGCGATCTCGATGTCGAGGTCCTGCACGTAGCTGCGCTGCTCCAGCGCGCTGACGTGGTTGCGCTGGGCCGCGCGCGCCTGCACGCGCAGCTGCTCGAGCGCGGTGGCCTCGCCCGCGCCCAGCGCGCGCGAGAGCGCGGCCTCGGCCTCGGGGGAGAGCAGCAGGCCCGCCAGCACCGGGCTGTTCGCGGGCAGGTCCACGAGGCGCGCCTCCACCTCGTAGGCCGGGGCGAGGCCCTCCTCGAGCGTGCGCAGCAGGCCACCGATCGCCTCCAGCGTGGGGGCGGGCGCGCGCGCCTCCAGCGTGGAGAGGCGCAGGTCGGCACTGCCGCCGCGTGCGCCCCAGGCCTCGGGCGGCAGCAGCGTGCGCAGCAGGCTGGTGAGCTCCTCGGCCCCCAGCGCCGACGGCACGCCGGGCGCGTCCAGGTCGGTGAGCGGGGGCTGCCCCTCGCCCGAGGAGAGCAGCGCGAGGTCGGGCGCGCGGCGGCTGGCGGGACTGCGCACCAGCGCGTGGGCCGGGAAGGCGCGCTGCTCGAGCGCGGCCTCGGCCGTGCCGGCCGCCGGCGCGGCCAGCAGGTGCCCGGCCGGCACGCCCTCGGGCCAGTCGCTGGCGCGGCTGGCCCGCGCCAGCAGCAGCACGTGCGTGGCCTCGCCGCGCGGCGCCGCGCCGGGCAGCACCGTCCAGGCCCGGTCCTGCAGCGTGGCGCTGGCCACGACCTGCGTGCTGGCCACCTGCGGCAGCTCCAGCGGGCGCTGGTCGCCGGCCGTGCCCGGCTCCACGCGCAGCAGCTCGGCCAGGCGTGCGTCCAGCTCCAGCCGCAGCTCGCCGGCGCGCAGGCCGGGCCACAGCGTGGCCTGCACCGACAGGCCCGTGCGCAGCGCGCTCACGTAGGGATCGCTGGCCGAGGAGCGCTGTGCCACCTCGACGTCGTAGTCGGTGACGTAGGCGCCCTGCTGGCCGGCGAAGGCCGTGGCGCTGCGGCCCGGCAGCAGCAGCAGCGAGAGGCCCGCGCGCAGGCCCGTGCCCTGCTCGGCCGCGCGCGCCAGCGCCTCGGCCGCGGCCGCGTCGGCGGGCTGGCCCGCCCGCAGGCTGGCCGCCTCGGGCGCCAGCCGCACGGCCAGCAGGTCCAGCCGCAGCGGCCGCAGCCAGGCCTGCTCGGCCCCTGCCAGCGTGGCCCCCAGCTGCGCCAGCGTCGGCGGCGGGGCGTGGGCCAGCACGGCGCGCGGGCCCTGCGCGCGCAGCCAGCTGCCGCCCGGGCCCTCCCACGCCGTGCGCCCGGACTGCGTGCGCAGCCACTCCTGCAGGTCCTCGAGGCTGCCGGCGGGCGAGAGCGGCGGCGTGGCCGGCTCGTCGAGGGCCTCGCGCACCTCGCTGTCCAGCAGGCGCCGGGCCACCGGGCGCGGCGCGCCGGCCAGCCCGCCCAGCTCGTAGAGGCGCGTCTCGGCCGCGGCGCCCTCGGCGCGCAGGCAGGGGGCGGGGCTGGCGCCCAGCAGGGTGGCGGTCGCCAGCAGGGCGAGGGCGAGGGCGGGGCGCATGCAGCAGGCTCCGGGGCAGGGCTGCCCATCAAACGCCGGGCGCCCCGGCAGCGCACGCCCAAATCCCTGCCCTTGCCTGCCCCTTGCCCGCCCCCGGCCGGTGCGGCGCGTTGCGCTACGCTCGGGGCATGCGCCGTGCGCTGCCCTGGCTGCTGCTCACCCTGCTGCCGGGCGGCGCCCTGCTGCTGCGGGTGGCGGGGCAGGCGGGCGGCGACCCTGCCCCGGCGGCGCCCGCGCCCTCCTTCGCGCTGGAGGGCAAGGCCTTCCTCGCGCGGCACTGCACCGCCTGCCATGGCGGCGCGGCACCCGAGGCGGGGCTGGCGCTCGACGGCCTCTCGCTGGAGCCGCCCACGCTGCGCTCGGCCGCGCAGCTGCTCGACCTGCGCAAGCGCGTCGTGGCGCGCGAGATGCCGCCGCTGGGCAGCCCCGCGCCCGAGCCCGCCGAGCTGGCCGCCTTCCTCGCGGCCACCGATGCCGCGCTGGTGGCCGCCGACGCCACGCTGGCGCCCGATCCCGGCCGCGTCACCGTGCGGCGCCTGTCGCGCTTCGAGTACGGGCGCACCGTCAAGCACCTGCTGGACCTCGACTACGAGCCCGGCACCGGCTTCCCGGCCGACGACCTCAGCTACGGCTTCGACAACATCGGCGCCTCGCTGTCGATGTCGCCGCTGCTGCTGGAGAAGTACGCCGACGCGGCCGCCGAGATCGCTGCGCGCGCCGTGTGGCTGGAAGACCCCGACCACCCGCCCGTGCGCCGGCTCGAGGCCGAGGGCCTGGAGATCGCGCCCGAGCGCGCCGGGGCCGCGCGCGGCGAGGGCGTCGGCCTGCACAGCAACGGCAGCGTGTCGGGCACGCTCCGCCTGCCGCGCGAGGGCGACTACGTGCTGCGCGCGCGCGTCTTCGGCCAGCAGGCGGGCCCCGACCCGGCGCGCATGGCCTTCGTGGTGGACGGGCGCAACGTGCGCACGGTGGACGTGCCCGAGACCAGCGCGTCCATCGCGGTGAAGGAGTGGCGCCTCGCGCTGGGCGCCGGCGTGCACACGGTGGGCGTGGCCTTCCTCAACGACTGGTGGCGGCCCGACGAGCCCGACCCTGCCCGGCGCGACAGGAACCTGGTCGTGGACTGGATCGAGGTGGTGGGGCCGGTCGATGCCCGGCCGGTGCCGGCCGCCCACCAGCGCCTCTTCGCGCGCGATCCCGCGGCCAAGGCCAAGGACCCCAGCAAGCTCGCCGTGAAGGCGCGCGCCGAGCCCATCCTCAAGGACCTGGCCTCGCGCGCCTGGCGCCGCCCGGCCACGGGCGAGGAGGTCAAGCGCCTCGTGGCGCTGGTGGAGGGCGAGGTGGGCCGCGGCTCGCGCTTCGAGGAGGGCGTGGGGCTGGCGCTGCAGGCCGTGCTGGTCTCGCCGCACTTCCTCTTCCGCCTCGAGCCGGGCGCCGCCACGGGCGCGGGCGGCACGCCGCGCGACCTGGACGGCCACGCGCTGGCCACGCGCCTGTCCTACTTCCTGTGGAGCAGCCTGCCTGACGAGGCGCTCGCCACGCTGGCGGCGCGCGGCCGCCTCGCCGACCTCGCCACGCTGCAGGGCGAGGTGCGCCGCATGCTGGCCGACCCGCGGGCGCGCGCGCTGGCCGAGAACTTCGCGGTGCAGTGGCTGGAGCTGCGCCGGCTGGCCACCTTCGTGCCCGACCCGGCGCGCCACCCGGGCTTCGAGGCGCTGCGCGAGCCCATGCGCCGCGAGGCCGAGCTGCTCTTCGAGGCCGTGCTGCGCGAGCGGCGCGACGTGCACGAGCTGCTCGATGCGCGCTTCACCTTCGTGGACGCCGCGCTGGCGGCGCACTACGGCCTGCCGGCGCCGGCCGGCGAGGGGCTGGTGCGCGTGGACCTGCCCGACGCGCAGCGCGGCGGCGTGCTGGGCCTCTCCGGCGTGCTGGCCGTCACCAGCAACCCCACGCGCACCTCGCCCGTCAAGCGCGGCAAGTGGGTGCTGCAGAACCTGCTGGACGCCCCGCCGCGGCCGCCGCCGCCGGGCGCCGACAGCCTCGACGAGGTCAAGGTGACCGCCAGCGCGCGCAGCCTGCGCGAGACGCTGGAGGCGCACCGCCAGCGCGCCGACTGCGCCTCCTGCCACGTGCGCATGGACGCGCTGGGCTTCGCGCTGGAGCGCTACGACGCGGTGGGGCGGGTGCGCAGCGAGCAGGGCGGCCAGCCCGTGGACACGCGCGGCACCCTGCCCGACGGGCGCGAGGTGGACGGCCTGCCCTCGCTGCGCGGCGCGCTGCGCGAGGACCGCGCCTTCCTGCGCTGCCTGTGCGGCAAGCTGTTCACCTTCGCGGTGGGCCGCGCGCCCGAGCCGCGCGACGCACTGGCCCTCTTCGCGCTGGTGGAGCGGCTGCCGCGCGCGCAGGTGACGCTGGAGGACCTCGTGCTGGCCGTGGCCGGCATGGATGCCTTCCGCAAGCGCAGCCCCGGGGAGTAGCCTCGCGCCATGGCCCACGTCGTCCGCCGCCTCGCCCTCTCGCGTCGCGCGCTGCTGCGCGGCGGCGGGGCGCTGCTGGCGCTGCCGTGGCTGGAGGCCATGCGTCCCGCGCTGGCCGCGCCCGCCCGCGGGCCCCTGCGCCTCGCCGTGGTGTTCGCGCCCAACGGGCAGCGCATGGATGCGTGGACGCCGGCCAGCGAGGGCGCGCTCGCGCTCTCGCCGACGCTGGAGCCGCTGGAGCGCCACCGCAAGCGCCTGCTGGTGCTCTCGGGCCTCACCATCGACGGCGGGCGCGCGCACGGCGACGGCCCCGGCGACCACGCGCGCGAGGGCGGCTCCTTCCTCACCTGCGCGCACCCGCGCAAGACGGGCGGCGCCGACATCAAGGCGGGCGTGAGCATCGACCAGCTGCTGGCGCAGCAGCTGGCCCAGCAGCCGGGCGGCGCCACGGCCTTCCCCTCGCTGGAGCTGGGCCTGGAGCCGGGCGCCGCCGGCGGCGTGTGCGACTCGGGCTACGCCTGCGCCTACAGCAACAACATCAGCTGGCGCACCGAGAGCCAGCCCATGCCCAAGGAGACCTCGCCGCGCGCGCTCTTCGCGCGCCTGTTCGGCGACCCCGACGAGGCGGCCGATGCGCAGGCCCTCGAGCGCCTGCGCGCCGGGCGGCGCAGCGTGCTGGACCTCGCGCGCGAGGAGGCCCGGCGCCTGCTGGCGCGCGTGGGGCCCGCCGACCGGCGCAAGCTCGACGAGTACTTCACGGCCGTGCGCGAGGTGGAGGGTCGCCTGGCGCGCGAGGGGGCCCCGGGCCCGGCGGTGGCGCCGCCCGAGGCGCTCAAGGCAGGCGTGGGCCTGCGCGAGCGCCCGGCGCTGTTCTTCGAGCTGCTGGCGCTGGCCTTCGCCACCGACCGCACGCGGCTGGCCACCTTCATGCTCGGCAACGCGGGCAGCAACATGGGCTACGGCTTCCTGGGCGTGCCCGAGGGCCACCACGACCTCTCGCACCACGGCGGCGAGCAGGCCAAGCTCGACAAGATCGGCCGCATCAACCGCTGGCACGCCGAGCAGCTGGCCGGCTTCCTCGACCGCCTTGCCGCGCTCGAGGAGGGGGGCGAGCCGCTGCTGGAGCGCAGCATCGTGCTCTACGCCAGCGCACTGGCCGACGGCAATGCCCACGCGCACCACGACCTGCCGGTGCTGCTGGCCGGCGGCGGCGGGGGCTGGGCACTGGGGCGGCACGTGCGCTTCCCGCGCGAGACGCCCATGGCCAACCTCTACGTCTCGTTCCTCGAGCGCTTCGGCCTGCCGCAGCGCAGCTTCGCCGACAGCACCGGCAGCCTGCTGTAGCGCCGGCCGCCGGACGGCGGCCCGCGGCGGCCCGCGGCCGGGCAGTTCCCCGGGGCGTGCGCGCGCCCCAGGGCTTGCCCGCGCCGGGCCGGCGGTGGTACCGTCCCGCCTGCGACCGCTGGCGCCGAGCCCGCGCTGGCACCGGAGGCTCATCCCATGCGCAACATGCTCCCGGTCCGTGGCCTTGTTGGCGTTGGCGCCGCGCGCGGCCGCGTGCTGCGGGCCAGCGTGGCCATGCTGCTGGCGCTGGCCGGCAGCGGCTGCAGCGCACGGCGCGCCGGCAGGCCCGCCGAGGCGGGCGCGGCGCCTGCGGCGGTGGCCCCCGTGCCGGCGGTCCCCGTGCCGGCGGTCCCCGCGCCGGCGGCACGCGCGCCGGTGAGCCGCGCGCTGGAGGAGGCCATGCTGGGCCTGCAGCAGGCGACGGCCCGCCTGGGCGCGCCCAGTGCGTCGGAGGGCGTGTTGCGCTTCGGCACCACGGCGGTCAACGACGACTTCTCGCTGGTGGATGCCATCACGCGCCAGTTCGGCTGCACCGCCACGCTGTTCGTGGCGCAGGGCGCCGACTTCGTCCGCGTCAGCACCGACGTGATGGTGGACGGCAGGCGCGCCGTGGGCACCAAGCTCAACCCGCAGGGGCCGGTCATCGGGCGGCTCAAGCAGGGCCAGACCTTCGCCGGCGTGGTCACCATCCTCGGAGAGTGGTACGAGACCATCTACGCGCCCATGCTGGACGCGGGCGGCAAGGTCGTGGGCGCGCACTACGTCGGCTTCAAGGTCGGCGCGCGCCTGCGCAAGGCCATCACGCAACTCGAAGCCCAGGCGACCCGCCTGGGCGCGCCCAGTGCGTCGGAGGGCGTGTTGCGCTTCGGCGCCACGGCGGTCAACGACGACTTCTCGCTGGTGGATGCCATCACGCGGGAGTTCGGCTGCACCGCCACGCTGTTCGTGGCGCAGGGCGCCGACTTCGTCCGCGTCAGCACCGACGTGATGGTGGACGGCAAGCGCGCCGTGGGCACCAAGCTCAACCCGCAGGGGCCGGTGATCGGCCTCGTGCGCGCGGGCAAGGCCTTCGCCGGGGGCGTCGACATCCTCGGCTCGCGCTACGAGACCATCTACGAGCCGATCCTCGATGCGCAGGGCCGCACGGTGGGCGTCTACTACGTGGGCTTCAAGGTCGCGGAGTGAGCCGCGCCCGGCCCCAGGGCGCCCGCGCAGGGGGCGGGCCGGCCCGCGCGGGCGGCTAGCCCGCCGCGAGGCGGAAGGGCACCCGCGTGCGGAAGCGCTGGCCGGAGGGCGCGAAGCGCCACTGGGAGGCCACCCAGGCCTGAGCGGCCAGGTCGAAGTGCGCGCTGGGGCTGGGCACCTCGACCTGTACGCGGCTCACGCGGCCGTCGCCCTCGACCGTGAGCAGCAGCTGCACCACCAGCCCGCGCGGCAGGCGGGCCAGCAGGGCGTCCAGCGGCAGGTCGGGTGCGCGCGCGGCGGCCATGGGTGCGCCCGGGGCGGACGTCGCGACAGGCGCTGCGCTGGGCGCGGCCATGATCGTCCGGGCCCGCAACCGGCGCACGGCGGCCAGCGACGGCAGGTGCTCGCCCGCGCCGGGCGCCGGCAGGCCGGGCTCGCCCCCGGCCGAGGCCGCGGGCTCGGCCGGCGCCGGCACGCTCTCGCAAAGCCCGGCCTCGGGGCTGCCATCGGCCAGCGGCACCGGGGCCAGCTCGTGCGCGGCAGGCTCGTCGTGCGGCGTGGCCGGCTCGGCCGCGTGCTCGCGCTCCTCGGGCAGCACGAAGGCGGCCTGCGGCGCGCGCGGGGCCGGGGTGGCGCGCGTGGGGGCACCCAGCGTCCAGAGGACGGCGCCCACCAGCAGGTGCAGGGCCAGCGAGGCGGCCAGCGTGCTGCGGGCCCGCCCGCCGCGCCGCGTGCGCGCGGGCACGCTCGCCCGCCGCGGCGCGACCTCCTGCGCGCGCGGCGCGCTTGCCCGCGCAGCGGGCGCCGTGTCGGGCGACAGGCCGGGCAGCGAGCTGGCCAGCGTGCTCACAGGTCCACCTCCACGCCCACGAAGCCGTGGCGCGGCGCGCCCGGGAAGGTGCCCTCGGGCGCCCGGCTGGCCACGTAGGCCTCGTCGAGCAGGTTGTTCACCGCCAGCGTGGCGCTCACGCGGCTGCGCGGCACGCGCCAGCGCAGGATCGCGTCCAGCGTCACGTGGCTCTCGATGCGGCCCACCGTGCCCGCCGCGTTGGGCTGCACGGTGTTGGCCTGGTCGCTCCACTGCGCGCCTACGTAGCGCGCCACCAGCCCGGCGGCCACCCCTCCGGGCGCCTCCACGCGCAGGCCGGCCCAGCCCACGTGGCGCGGCGCGTAGGGCAGCTCGAGGCCCTCGTAGGTGCCGCCCGCGGTGGTGTTCTCGCTGTCCACGAGGGTCCAGCCCAGGTCGAGGAACCAGCCCGTGCGGCAGGGGCCGCAGCGCCCGGAGAGCAGCGCCACGAGGTCGACCTGCGCCGCGCCCTCCACGCCCACGTGGCGCGTGGCGCCGGCGTTGGTGTCGGCCGTGCCCGCGCCGCCCGACTGGTTGGCCGGCACCACCTGGTTGCTGAAGTCGTAGAGGAAGGCCGTGAGCTCGTAGCCCAGCCACGGGCAGGGCCCCTGCGGGCCCTGCCGCGCACGCCCAGCTCCCACTCCCAGCTGCGCTCGGGCTCCAGCTCGAGGTCGGTTCCGTCGCTGGCGATGGCCTGCGCGGTGCGCGGCGGCGAGAAGCCGCGGTGCACGCCGGCGAAGAGCGTGTGGCCGGGGGCCAGCAGCCACGTGGCGCCGGCGCCCGGGATCCACTCCACGTGGTCGGTCTCGCCGCGCACGTCTACCGGCGCCCCCGAGGCCACGGTGACGTGGCGCTGCTCGCGGTAGGCCTCCACGCGCAGGCCGGCGCTGAGCGTGAGCCGGGTGCTGGCCTCCACGCGCTCCTGCGCGAAGAAGGCCCACGCATCGACGCTGCGCTCGTCGCGCGAGCGCGTCACGGGGGCGGCGCCTGCGGTGGTGCGGTTGTTGCGCGCGTCGGTCATCTGCTCGGAGTGGAAGCGCAGGCCCAGGTGGGCCTCGGCCGGCCGCCCCAGCAGGGCGTGCGTGCCGATGAGGCGCGGTTCCACGCCCCAGAAGCGGAAGTCGCGGTCGCGGCTGCCGTAGGAGGCGCGCAGGTAGATCGCGCCGCCGTCCACGCCGGGGTCGCCCACGGTGCGCAGCGTGTCGGCCGGCGCGGGGGCGAAGCCGGTGTTGCGGGCGTAGTCCTGCCGGTTCCAGTCCCGCCGGGCCGAGGCCGCGTAGGCGTTGGCCAGCAGCTGCCAGCGCGCGCCCAGATGCTGGCGCAGCGTGAGCTGGCCGGCCTGCCGCTCCACCGCGAGGCGGTCGTCCTCCACGGGGTTCTGCCACGGGTCGGCCGCGAACAGTCCGGGCGTGAGGCCGAGGTAGGTGTCCTGGCTCTCCTGCCAGTACGCGCCCAGCTTGAGCGTGAGCTCGGTGCAGGCGCTGGGCGTCCAGCGCAGCTTGCCCAGCAGGTCCTGCGCCTCGAAGGACGCGTGCTCGCGCCAGCCGTCGCCACGCTTGGCCAGCGCCGTCACCAGCCAGCCCAGCGTGCCGTGCGTGGCGCCCGCCTGCACGTAGCCCATGGCGTAGCCGTGCGTGCCCAGCAGCGTGCGCAGGTGGGCCTCGCGCCCCGCGGGGATGGCGGGCGTGAGGAGGTTGAGCACGCCGCCCACCGTGTGGGGGCCGTGCAGCAGGCTGCCGCTGCCCTTGAGCAGCTCCAGCCGTGCCATGCGCTCGAAGGGCGGCACGTAGTAGGTGGCGTTCTCGGCGTAGGGGGCCAGCCCCGCGGGCACGCCGTCTTCCAGCAGCAGCAGCTTCTCGCAGCGGTCCGGGTTGAGGCCGCGGATGCCGATGCTGGGCAGCAGGCCCGAGGCGACCTCGGTGCGCGTCACCACGCCCGGCAGCGACTGCACGGCGTCTTGCAGGCTGGTCACCTCGCGCTGCCGGCGCAACTCGGCCGGCGTCACGCTCGAGCCCGAGCCGGGGATGCGCGCCAGCGCTGCCGCAGGGTCGGGGCCCAGCAGGCGCAGCGCCCCGGAGGTGCTGCCAGCGAGCGGCCCGCCCGGCGCGCGCTCGCTGGGCAGCAGCGGCGGCTCCTCCGCCGCCACGTCGCCAGCCGCCGGTGCCTCCGCGGGCCCTCCGCCCGCCGGGGGCTCGGCGTGCGCCGCGCAGCAGCCAGCCAGCGCCCAGCCCAGCAGCAGGCCGGCCCGCAGCAGGCCGCCC
>JBJTIJ010000157.1:0-3006 GCA_046094945.1 Planctomycetia bacterium
GGCTCCTGCTGTGCGTCGCGGGCGAGGCCACGGTCCGGAGCGCCGACATCGTGGGCAGCGATCCACGCCCCCCGAAGGGCACGTCCTTCGAGATCCGCGAGACCTCCAGCGTCCAGCTGACCGCGGGCCGCGCCGCGAGCCTCACCCGCACGCGGGAGAACATCCACGATGTCCGGGGCGCGGGCCCGGGCGGCGCCCGGCTGCTCGACTTCTTCACGTTCTTCGACAGCGGCGGGCGCTCCGTCTCGCTCGACGTGAGTGACGTGCCCAAGGACCCCGCGAAGCGCATCTTCGAGGCGACCTGGAGCGAGTAGGCGCGACCGACGCCGTGCGTCGCGGCACGGTCGCAGGCGCGCAGTCGAGGTGCGCAATCCAGCCTGGCGGTCGTGGGCCCCTGGGGTGCGCGGCGCTGGCTGTCAGGCGGGGATGCACGTGGCCGACAAGGCCTCGTCGCGGCGGGCGCGGCGGGTGCGGCGGGCGCCGCGGGTGCGGCGCGGCGTCCGGCGCCGGGCAGGCCCATCGCAGCCCCCGGCTGTGGTGCCGCCTCGGGGCATCCTGCGCACGTCCCGCTCGCTGAGGGTGGCGATCTTCAACTTCCCGGCCGTCGTGCTGGCCCTGGGCCCTGCCCCGGGGCTGGTGGCCGGCCCACTCCCCGCGTGAAGGAGTGGGCAGGGGGGGCGGCCGGGGGCCAGAAATGGCCGTCGGCCGGGTCGCCGCTGGATGCCCAAGGTTCCTTGAACGGCGTCCGCCCAAAGCAATTCGAGCGCCGTATCTGAGGGTGTACGGCGACCTAGGAGGCCGTCCCTTGTGAGCAGTCCAGATACCCCAACAGGATACCCAGAGCCAGTCGACGGCATCCAGCCCGAGGGCACGGTGCCCGCCAGCCAAGAGATCTTCGAGAAGTTCCTGCACAAGCTTGAGCACGTCGACAAGCTTGCCGAGACGACCCTGACGGCGTACCGCCGCTACTACCTTGGCCGCTTCGTGCGTGACATGGGCAGCATCCCGCCGGCCGAGTGGTCCTACGGCCACTTTGAAGACTTCATTGGGCAGCGCAACTGGGGGCCGAACTCCACCAGGAAGTTCGTGCACCAGTGCAGGAACTTCATCAAGTGGTGCGCCAAGAGGCAGTACCCGGTCGCCGACTTCGCGGACGGCTTCAGGCTGCCCAAGCAGCCCCGCCAAATGCCCAAGTGCGTCCAGTGGGAGGTGTTCCTCGAACTGCTGCGAGTCTCCCGGGGGTTGCCGCTGGAGATCGCGGTCTGCTGTGCAGGCTACTTGGGCTTGCGTCGGGGCGAGATCGTGGCGCTCAAGTGGGAGGACATCGACTGGGACGCGATGCTCGTGCGCGTTTACTCAAGGAAGACGAAGCGCGAGCGGCATGTCGATCTCCACCCGGACGCCGCAGAGATCCTGCGTCGCCGCGAGGGCCTGCGCGCGCCCGGCGATCTGGTCCTCGACTGGCCTGGCTTTGCAGGTGGCATCAACAGCGGCCACCGATCGCTCAAGAGGATCTGCCGCAAGCACGGCTTGGAGGTGAAGAGCTGGCACACTCTCCGCCACACGGTGGCCACTCGCCTGATAGCAGGCGGCGCAACGGTCACGGAAGTGAAGGACCATCTCGGGCATGCCAACATCTCGATGACCAACAGCTATGTGTCCGCGACCCCCGCCGGGCGGCGAGCAGCGGTCAGGCGCCTGAACGACCCCATCGCGAGGCTAGGCGAACGGCAGTCCGCCCCGGGATAGGGGCCAAATGTCGCGGTAGCGCGTTTCGCTGCCTGGCGTAGGGCGGGCCGGCTCCGTGGGTGGGGGCATGCCTGACGGCTCATGGCGTGAGAACCACAGTCGGCCCCAAGCCATCGGGTGAGGCCCGGCATCCGCCACCGCTCCCGGGGGGGATGGTACTTTTGTACCCATGAGTCCCCACCGTCCGAGCTTGAGACCGCTCTGCGGAAGATGCTGCCGCACACGACAGTGGCGGCGGTCGCGTTCGCGCCAGAGCTCGCCCCGCCGGGGACCTACGCTCGAACGAGCCGCCAGACCGTCTTCACGCGGGCACTTGCCAGTGCACGCGGGCGGTGCCTCGCCCTGTTGCTCGATCGCCTGGGGTTGCCCGCGGCAACTCACGTGAGAACTGGCCGAAGTGGAGAGCCTCGGTTCCCGGCAGGGCTCGTAGGCTCAATCACGACCAAGGGCACCGTCGTTCTGGCGGTAGCAGGCAAGCCCTCTGCGTGTCTGGCCACTATCGGCATCGACCTCGAGCACGTCGGCCCGGATGCCGGGCTGCTCGAGCGAGCCATCGCCCCTGAGGGCCTGCCCAGACTTCAGCCCCAGAGCTTGCGCCTGCTGGCTGCGTTCGCAGCTAAGGAGGCGGTGTACAAGGCGGTCTTCCCGCTCTCCCGCCAGCCGCTCGACTTCCCAGACGTACTTCTCCGCTGGAGGCGGACATCCTTTGCCGCCATAACGCATTTCGCAGAAACGACTTGTGTCGCCGTATCCGGATCCATCGCGGTCCGGGGCATGTGGGTACTGGCTGCGGCGGTGGGCCAGCCGAGAAAGTGTTCGCTTTTCGCACATCGAAGGGCTATAATTCTCTGAAATCGAACGCGTAACGCCGCACGTGAACAAGCCCTCTCGCCCCGTCCTGGTTCCCCCGAAGCCCAAGAACGCGGCACTCGCTGACGAGCTCCGAGCGTGGTGGGCGAGCGAGAACGACAGTTGGGAGCGGGAGGTGGATGCCGCTGGTCCGACTGGAGGAACGGATCTCTGGGATGGCATGCCGACCGTGGACTCCAAGTCGGTCGCTCGAACGTCCCCGATCTTTGAGAAGGTCCTCGGCGTACCTCTCGACATCAACCTGATCAGGCCGGGCGGCTACCGCGACATCGAAGACGTGATCAACGATCTCGTCCCGAAAATGGACAAGCACGCGGCCTCCGCGCGCGCTCCGCGTCGAAGGGAGGCAAGCACATGAGTGGCGACGTTGACCGTGGGGGTCTTGGC
>JBJTIJ010000158.1:0-4497 GCA_046094945.1 Planctomycetia bacterium
GACAAGAAGCCCGAGGCGCGCGCCATCTTCGAGCGCCTCTACGAGGAGGACATCACCTACCGCGACGTGGCCCAGCGCCTGAAGTCGCTCTAGCGGCGGCCACCGCCCCCGTGGGGGCAGGCGCAGGTGCGCGTGCGGGCGCGGCTGCCTAACAGGCACCTTGCGCCGACCCGGTGCCGGCCGGGCCCGCGGCAGCGCTTCGGCTGCCTGCCGGCGGCGGGTACACCCTGCGCATGAGCGTGAGCCGCCACGTCCGCGAGTCCATGGAGTGGGCCTCCTGGATCCGCCGCATGTTCGAGGAGGGCCGGGCCCTCAAGCAGCGGCTGGGCGCCGACCGCGTGGCCGACCTCTCGCTGGGCAACCCGGTGGAGGAGCCGCCGCCCGCGGTGCGCGAGCGCCTGCAGCGGCTGGCCGCCGACCCGGCCCCGGGCACGCACCGCTACATGCCCAACGCCGGCTACGACAGCACGCGCGCGGCCGTGGCCGGCTGGCTGGCCCGCCAGACGGGCGTGCCCTACACCGGCAGCCAGGTGGTGATGTCGGTGGGCGCCGGCGGCGCGCTCAACGTGCTGCTCAAGGCCCTGCTCGACCCCGGCGACGAGGTGCTGCTGCTGGCGCCCTACTTCGCGGAGTACCGCTTCTACGTGAGCAACCACGGCGGCGTGCCCGTCGTGGTGCCCACCGACGCGCAGTGGCGCCCCGACCCGGCGGCCGTGGCCGCGGCCATCACCCCCCGCACGCGGGCCGTGCTGGTGAACTCGCCCAACAACCCCACCGGGGCCGTCTACGCGCGCGCCGACCTCGCGGCCCTCGCGGCGGTGCTCGAGCAGGCCTCGCGCGCTCAGGGCCGGCCCGTGTGGCTGGTGAGCGACGAGCCCTACCGGGCCATCGCCTACGACGGCGTCGAGGTGCCGTGGCCGGTCACCTGCTACCGCGACACCGTGCACATCACGTCCTTCTCCAAGGACCTGGGCCTGCCCGGCGAGCGCATCGGCTACCTGGCCTTCCACCCCGGCTCGCCCGAGGCCGAGGCGCTGGTGGCCGCCTGCACCTTCACCACGCGCATCCTGGGCTTCGTCAACGCCCCGGCCCTGCAGCAGCGGCTCGTCGAGGGCCTGCTGGACGTGCACGTGCCGCTGGAGGGCTACGCACGCAAGCGCGCCCGCCTGCTGGAGGCCCTCGCCAGCAGCGGCTACGAGGCGGTGGCGCCGCAGGGCGCCTTCTACCTGTTCCCGCGCGTGCCGCGCGCCGACGGCGACGACCTGGCCTTCGTGCGCGACTGCGTCGAGGAGCGGCTGCTGGTGGTGCCGGGCCGCGGCTTCGGCAAGCCGGGCTGGTTCCGCATGTCCTACGCCGTCAGCGAGCGCGACGTCGAGCTGGCCTGCGAGGCCCTCGCGCGCGTGGCGGCGCGCAGCGCGGCGGTCCGCGGCACGGCTGCGCCCACGGCCGGGCAGCGCTAGCGCCCAGCCCGCGGCGGGCTCGCATGGGCCCTGCCCGCCCTGGGGCCGACACTGCGGCCGAACCCGCGGCCGAACCTGCGGCCGAACCTGCGGCCGACACCGCGGCCGGCCCCGCGACCCGCCCCGCCAGGCACTGCGCGTGCGGCCGTCCGCGCGCGGACGGCCTCGGGCGCTACTTCTTGGCCTTGCTCACGTGGCGGGCGAGCCGCCCCTTGTGGTTGGCGGCGGTGTTGGCGTGCAGCACGCCGCGCTTGGCGGCCTTGTCCAGCCGGGCGTAGGCCTCCGGCAGCAGCGCCTTGGCCTCGGCGGCCTTGCCAGCCGTCACCAGCTCCTCGATGCGCTTCTCGAGCGAGCGGTAGGCCGTGCGCATGGCGCGGTTGCGCTCCGTGCGGGTACGGGTCTGGCGAACGCGCTTCTTCGAGGAACGGCTGTGCGGCATGGCGGGTCCAGGGGGCCCCCCACCTCGGGGGGCGAGCCGCCCCCGCACCTCGGGGGCGAAGGGCGGATTGTGCGGCCGCGGGCCGGGGCTGCCTAGGAAGGGCGCAGGCGACGGCCCTCGGGCGCGCCCCGCAAACGACACCGGCGGCAGGCACGAGGCCTGCCGCCGGCGGGAGGGCCTTGGCGGGCCCGTCAGGGCGCGGGCGCGCCTACTTGGCGCCGAAGACCTTGTCGTAGCGGTAGACCACGAGCAGGCACATGGCCAGCGTCGCGGTGCTGTACACGCGGCCGCCGTCCGGGCCCCACGGGTCGACGGGATCCCACGAGCCCTTGAAGCCGCAGTAGTTGCCGTCCATGCGCTGGTTGGCCACCATGGAGTCCATCATGGCCTTCTCCCACTTGTTCCAGTAGTCGCCGCCGACCTGGTACATGGCCAGCGTCGCGTAGTACCAGTAGTACATGTCGATGCTGCCGTCGTTGGTGTTCCAGGTGGGCAGCAGCTTCACGCACAGGTCGGCGCCCTTCTTGATGACGGGGTCCTTGCGCGGGTCGTCGCCCATGAAGATGCGGGCCAGCATGCCCACCGCGGTCATCGACTCCGACTTGTCGGCCGGGAAGCGGTCCACCAGCTCCATCGGGCGGGCCGGGCCCGAGCCGCGGGTGACGTAGCCCACGCGGCCGTAGTCCGGGTCGGTCATCTTGTCCAGCCACGCGCGGATGCCGTCGAAGGCCTCCAGGTCGAGGGTGAGCGGGTTGGGCTTGCCGCGCTTGTGCGCGTCCTCGTTGATGAGCTTGGCGCTCTTGAGCGCCATCATCATCCAGCCGGTCACCGAGCTGTCGTTGTCGCCGGGCTTGACGCCGTAGCGCCACACGAAGTAGGGGTTGCGCGACAGGGCGATGAAGTCGAGCGCCTTCTGGGCAGGGCCCTTGTAGATGTTCGACTCGGTCATGCCGTAGGCCTCGACCATGGCCAGCGACGCGACGGCGTGGTTGTAGATGTAGTGCTGGGTGCTGCGCGGGCCGAAGCAGCCCTCGGGATCCTGCACGTTCTTGAGGTAGTTCAGGCCCTTGCGCACCACCTTGGCGAACTCGTGGTCGCCACGGTTGGTGTAGCCCGCGCCCAGGAAGGCGCACAGCGCCAGGCCGGTGACGCCGGCGTCGTACATGGGCTTGCCGGGGCCGTCGGGCTTCTCGCCGGTGTTGGGCTTGCCATCGCACCACTTCATGAAGCCCTCGCACTCCCAGCCGCCGTCCTCGGACTGGTGGGCGGCCAGCCAGCGCAGGGCGTGCAGCACGGCGTCGTCACGCTTCTTGCCGCCGCCGCCGGCACCCGCGTTCTTGCGGCCGCCGCGGCCCTTGAAGGCGCCGCCGGCGCCGCCGCCGGTGCCCATCAGGTTGTTGCTCTGCGGACCCTCGAACGGGGCGTCGGAGAGACCCTCGGTCTCGCCCATCGTCTCGTTGAAGTCCATGTCGTTGTCGGTCTCGTTGTGGTCGTCGTTGGGCTCGATGAGCGAGGGGTCCTTGGCGACGACCTCCTGCTGCTGCACCTCCTCGGTCTCTTCCTGGACCTCGGGGACCTCTTCCTTGAAGTCGTCGGCCACCGAGGCGGCCTGCAGCACCTTCTTGGGCGGCTCGGTCACCTGCGGGGTGGTGAAGGCCGAGAGGATCAGGCCCAGCACCACGTGGAAGGCGATGGACATCATCCACCACGGGCTCTTGCGCAGCGCCTCGTAGAGCTGCTCGTTGAAGTCCTTCTGCGGCTCGAACATGTCATTGATGCTGGCCTGTTCGTTGCGCGGGGCGCGTGCCATGGGGGGCTCCTTCTGCGGCCGGGTCGGGCAGGGGTGAGGGGACGAGCGGTCGAGCGTGTCGACGAGCGATCGTGGACGGGGATTCGGGAGGGGTCTGGAGATGGGAGGCGAGGCCCCGAGCCTGCGCCGGGCGGCGCATTCTACGGACGGCCTACCTCCCGATCCAACGCAGCCCCTGCGTGCCGGTTCACGCCGGCCCAGGCGGCGGCCGCCCCCTGCCTCCGCCGCATGCCGGGCGCGCCTGCAGCGCGCCCCTAGCGCCCCCTTGGCGCTCCGTCCGGGCTGTAGGGAAGAACGTAACCTCCTGTCATTCAACGACTTGCGTCATCAGTCCCTGGGCCAGCACCAGCGCGGCGCAGGCCGTGTGGGTGACGCGGTCGGCGTAGAGGCCGGCCCCCACCGTGCCCTCGGGGCCCACGGCCTCCTCCAAGGCAGGCAGGGCCGCCTCGAACCAGGCCCGGGCCTCGGGGCGCCCGCGCACCAGGCAGGCCTGCAGCAGCCACGAGCGCAGGTCACTGGTCTGGCCGCCGTAGGCCAGGGCCTCGCGCGCGAGGCAGGCCGCCAGCACGGCTGCGGGGTAGGGGTCGGGCGTCCCGTCGCCTGAGCGCACCCGGCGCACGAGCGCCTCGGCCAGCCGGTAGTCGCCACAGTCGGGCTCGCGGCGCACCTCGCCCTCGGCCAGCAGGCGCCGGGGGTCGGGGCCCAGGCCCCCCGTGCGGCCGGCCTCCACCAAGGCCTCCAGCGCCACCGCCGCCAGGCCGCGCTGCCAGCCGTCGCGCAGGCCGCCC
>JBJTIJ010000159.1:0-3892 GCA_046094945.1 Planctomycetia bacterium
GCTGAAGGCCGGCTCGAGCGCCTCGGCCGCGAAGCCCTCGGCGGCCAGCGCGGCCCTCCCGGCCGCGCACAGCGGGGGGTTGGGCGTGGCGCCGCCCCGGAGCCGCCCCTGCACCAGCCCCGGGTGGCGCGGGCGCACGAAGCGCGCCAGGCCTGCGGCCAGCGTGCGCGCCGTGTACTCCACCGCCGTGCGCACGCGGTCGGGGCCGGCCACCCCGGGGAAACGCGCCGCCAGCGCGGCGGCCACGGCCGGGCCGAAGTGCTGGAAGCCCGCGCTCTTGGGCGGCGGCAGGGCGGCGAAGGCAGCGCCATGCGCCTCCAGCGCCGCCAGCAGGCCGGCGTGCACCGTGCCCTGCGCCGAGAGCCGGCCGTCGCGGTCGATGCCGCCGTGCGGGCCGGCGAGGTCGCGCGCGAAGCCGTCCACCAGTGCGTTGGCCGGGCCCACGTCGAAGGCCAGCACCCCCGCCGGGTCCGCGGTCACCACGGTGACGTTGGCGATGCTGCCGAGGTTGACCGCGGCGCTGGCCGTGCCCGGCCGCGCCCACAGGCACCAGTCGGCGTAGGGCACCAGCGGCGCCCCCTCGCCGCCGGCGGCGATGTCGCGCGGGCGGAAGTCGCTCACGGTGAGCAGCCCGGTGAGCTCGGCCAGCAGGTCGCCGTCGCCCACCTGCCAGGTGGCCGCGCCCTGCCCCCCTCCGGCCGCGCCCGCCGCGCGCGGCAGGTGCGCCAGCGTCTGGCCGTGCGAGGCCAGCGCGTGCACGTCGGAGCGCGCCACGCCGGCCGCCTCGAGGAAGCCCAGCACGTCGCCGGCCCAGCGTGCGGCCAGGTCGTAGCCCAGCCGCACCGCCTCGGGCAGGCCCCCGGTGGTGGCGGCCCGGATGCGCGCGCGCAGCGCCTCGTCGTAGGGCCGGGTCTGGCTGGCCTCCAGCACCACCTCCAGCCCCGGCGGCCGGCCGGCGATGCGCACCAGCGCCAGGTCCAGCCCGTCCATGCTCATGCCGCTCATCAGGCCCAGCACCCGGCGCACGGGGCGCGTGCGGTAGGCCTCCAGCTGCGCCAGGCCCGCGCCCGGCGGCAGCTGGGCCGGGGGCCGGGCCTGCGGCGCCGGCGGCGGCGAGGGCTGCGGCGACAGGGGCGTCGATGACATGGCCCCACCCTACGCGAGGAGGCGACCGCGCCGCGCCCCCTGCGACAATCCCGGCCCCGGGACCCGCGCCGTGTTCATCCAGATCCTCGCCGACGACCCTGTCTTCTACACCTGCTGGCTGGCCTCGCTCATCGTCAGCATCACGCTGCACGAGCTGGGCCACGTCTACGCCGCCCTGCGCCAGGGCGACGAGACGCCGCGCCTGATGGGCCGCGTGACGCTCGACCCGCTGGTGCACATGGGCTGGGTCTCCATCCTCACGGCTGCGCTGCTGGGCCTGGCCTGGGGCGTGACGCCCGTCAACGAGCGCGCCTTCCGCGGGCGCCACGGGCGCGCCTACGTGGCCTTCGGCGGCCCGGCCGTCAACCTCGTGCTGGCGCTGGTCGCGCTCACCGCGCTGGCGCTGGTGGCACGCTCGCCCGACGCGGCCTCGCTGCTGCACCGCAACAACCTCACGCTGTTCCTCTCGGTGTTCGGCTCGCTCAACGTGATCCTGTTCCTGTTCAACATGCTGCCGCTGCCGCCGCTGGACGGCGCCAGCATCCTGGCCGACTTCGTGCGGCCCTTCGACCGCCTGCGCCACCTGCCCGAGGCGCAGCCGTGGTTCTTCGCCGCGCTCATCGGCGCCGTGGTCCTGCTGCCGCTGCAGAAGGTGGCCATGCAGGCCGCCAGCCTCTACCTGCGCCTGTGGGCCTAGGCGGGAGGCGCGCATGCTGCAGTGCCTGCTGTGGGGCGAGCCGTGGCTCATCGCGGGCTGGATCGTGTGCATGGTCGTGGGCGTCTCGCTCCACGAGCTGGGCCACGCGCTGGCGGCCACCGCCGTGGGCGACACCACGGCGCGCGACCGCGGCCACCTGACGCTCAACCCCTGGAAGCACATGGGCCCGTGGTCGCTGCTGCTGCTGCTCGTCTTCGGCGTGGGCTGGGGGCTCACGCCCGTGAGCGAAGACCTCGCCCGCCGCCCGCGCGCCGCCGCCCTCGTGTGCCTGGCCGGCCCGCTGGTGAACCTGCTGCTGGCCCTGCTCGCGGCCGGCCTCTACGCCACGGGGGCGCGCTGGTGGGAGGCGCAGGGCGGGCCGGGCGACGGGCTGGGCATCTACATCGACCTGCCCCTGACCCCGGCTGTGCTCGGCTTCGCGCTGGGCAACCTGCTGCTGGGCATCGGCAACCTGCTGCCCATCCCGCCGCTGGACGGCGGGCGCCTGCTGGCCACCTCGCTGCCCGTGCTGCAGCGCGCGACGACCTCCGTGTGGTCGGTCGTGCTGGCCGTGCTGGCGGTGCAGGGGCTGCTGTTCCTGCCGGGCGCCGAGGAGGTGCTCCACTGCATCATGGCCGGCATGCTGCGGCTGTGGCTCTAGGCCCGCCGCCCCGGCCGGTGGTGCTGCTCTTCGTGCGCCCGCCGCGCGCGGGACGCGTCAAGACGCGCCTGGCGCGCACCGAGGGCGCCGCCGAGGCCCTGCGCACCTACCGCGCGCTGGCCGGCGAGGTGCACGCCACGCTGCGCGAGGCCGCGCGCGCGGGCGTGCTCGACCTCGTGCTGGCCGTGGCCGACGAGCAGCCCGGCGACCTCGAGGCCGTGGCGGCGTGGCTGCCCGGCGCACGCGCCGCCTGGCCGCAGGGCCCGGGCGACCTGGGCGCGCGCATGGAGCGCATGCTGCTGCGCGCGCTGGCCGGCGGCGCGCCCGCGGTGCTGCTGGTGGGCAGCGACGTGCGCGGCCTCACGGCAGGGCGGCTGGGCGCCGCCCTCGCGGCGCTGGCCGGGCACGACGTGCTGCTGGGCCCCACCCCCGACGGCGGCTACGGCCTGCTGGGCCTCAAGGCGCCCGCCCCCACGCTGCTGCGCGGCGGCCTGCCGTGGAGCACGCCGGCCGTGGCGGCCGTGACGCGCGCGCGGGCACAGGCCGCAGGCCTGCGCTGCGCCGAGCTCGCCGGCCTGCACGACGTGGACACGGCCGCCGACCTCGCCGGCGTGCGCCCCACGCTGAGCGTGCTGGTGCCCGTGCTCGACGAGATGCCGCGCCTGCCCGGGCGGCTGGCGCCCCTGCTGGCGCAGGCGCGCGCGCTGGGCGACGAGGTGGAGGTGCTGGTGGTGGACGGCGGCTCGCAGGACGGCAGCCTCGCAGCCGCGCGGGCGCTCTGCGCCGCCGCGCCCGGCGCCCGCGTGCTGCAGGCGCCCCGCGGCCGCGGCACGCAGCTGGCCGCGGCCGCCGCGCAGGCCCGCGGCCGCTGGCTGTGGACGGTGCACGCCGACGCCGCGCTGGCGCCGGGCCTCGTGGCGCGCGTGCTGGCCTTCGCGCAGCGCGGCACGCACCCGTGGGCCGTCGTGCGCACGCGCATCGACGCGCCGGGCCCGCTGCTGCGCGTGCTGGGCATGCTCACCGACGTGCGCGCCTGGTGGCTGGGCCTGCCCTACGGCGACCAGGGCGTGCTGGTCAAGCGCAGCCTCTACGACCGCGTGGGCGGCTACGACGCGATCCCGCTGCTGGAGGACGTGGCGCTGGCGGCGCGCCTGCGGCGCCGGCAGCGGCCGGCGCGCATCGCGGGGCCGGGCCTTGCGGTGGATGCCCGCCGCTGGCAGCGGCTGGGCTTCTGGCGCGTCACGGCCGGCAACCTCGGCCTGCTGGCGCGCTTCCTGCTGGGCCGCGCCTCGCCCGCGCGCCTGGCACGCTCGTACGCGCGCGCGCTCGGGTAGGCTCGCGCGGGCGTGAGCCCGCCCGCCTCGGCGAAGGGCAGGCGCGCGGCGAGC
>JBJTIJ010000160.1:0-8671 GCA_046094945.1 Planctomycetia bacterium
CCAACAAGACCTACGCGCGCCACGGCTTCCCCACGCAGCCGGGCGAAGAGACGCTCATGCCCGGCGTGCGCTACCGCGACGATGCGCCGGCCAAGGCCGAGCCCGCGGGTGCGGCACCCGCGAGCGCAGCACCGGCCAGCAGCACGCCCTCGACCGCAGCGCCGTCCACTGCCGCGCCGTCTGCTGCTACGCCGCCTGTTGCTACGCCGTCCCCTGCGGCGCCGGCTGCGCCCTCGCCGTCGGCGGCCACGCTCGCGGCCGCGCCGGCCGCCCCCAAGCCGGCGCCCGCCGCCAAGGCTGAGCCCGCGGCCAAGGCCGAGAAGGCCGACAAGGCGCCCAAGCCCGCCAAGGCCGAGAAGCCGCCGGCCAAGGCCCCCAGCACCGCGCCCGACGCCGGGGCCGCGCTGGGCCCGCCCGTGGTGCCCTTCGTGCGCAGCGAGCCGTCGCCCAGCGAGAGCGAGGCCGTCTCGCGCGCAGTCGGCTCGCTGGGCGACGCCGACGCCATGCAGGGCTACCGCCAGAAGCTCGAGGCCTCGGGCATCTTCGACGACGTCACGCCGGCGCCGGCCTCCACGCCGGCCTCCACGTCAGGCGCTGCGCCCAGTGCGCCGCGTGCGCCTGCTGCGCCGAGTGCCCCCGAGGCCTCCGCAGCCGCCCCCCGCAAGCCGCGCGAGCGCAAGCCGGCCGAGCCCGCCGCTGCGGCGCCCGCCGCACCTGCGGCTGCAGCACCCGCGGCCGCGCCGGCGGCGGCAGCACCTGCGGCTGCAGCACCTGCGGCTGCGACGGCTGCCCCGGCAGCACCTGCCGCGGCCCCGGCGCCGAAGGCGCCGGCCAAGCCCAAGCCCGAGCCGAAGGCTGAGCCTGAGGCCGCGTCGCCCAAGACAGGGTCGCCCAAGGCTGCGTCGCCCAAGACCGCGCCAGCCACGGCCACCCCGCCCAAGACGGCATCCGCCCCGCCCGGGACGCCGGCGCAGCAGCCCGCCGCCCAGCCCGCGCCGGCCAAGGCCTCCGAGCCCGCGCCCGCTCGGGACACTGCCCGCGAGGGCGGGCGCGGCAAGCGCAGCAAGGCGCCCGAGCCCGAGCAGGACCGCACCGGCTCGCTGTTCCCCGACGAGGAGCCCCTGGCCGCGCCGGCTCCTGCGCCGGCGGCGCCGGCCGCTGCGGCCCCCGCCCCGCCGTCGCCCAAGGCAGGCGGCGCGCCCGCCGCCAGCGCAGGCGCAAAGCCCGCGGGCGGCAAGCCCACGGCCGCCAAGCCCACAGGAGCCTGGGTGGCGCTGCTGGCCGAGGCCGAGTTCCGGCAGGCCGTCGAGGCCAGCGTCGAGCGCGGCTCGGCCTCGCCCGTGCTGCTCACGCGGCGCATGGGCATCGCCTACACCAAGGCGCAGGCGCTCATCGAGCGCATGGCCAAGGCCGGCGTGCTGGGCGACGTGGGCCCCAGCGGCACGCGGCCGGTGCTGGTGACGGCCGCCGACCTGGCCGCGGCACTGGCCTAGCACCGCCGGCAGGCCCGAAAGCCTGCGCGCGCAGCGCGGGCGCGTACCCTCGGGCGATGCCCAAGGCCCTCGCCCCCCTCGGCCGCGTGGCCCTGCTCTCGCTGGGCTGCGCCAAGAACCTCGCCGACAGCGAGCAGCTGGTGGGCGCGCTGGGCTCGGCCGGCTTCGCGCTGGCCGAGAGCATCGACGACGCCGACCTCGCGCTGGTCAACACCTGCGGCTTCATCGACCCCGCCAAGGAGGAGTCGATCCAGGCCATCCTGCGCGTGGCCTCGCAGAAGGAGTTCGGGCGCCTGCGCGGCCTGATGGTGGCCGGCTGCCTCGTCGAGCGCTACGCCGAGCAGCTGGCGCGCGACATCCCCGAGGTCGACCGCTGGCTCACCTTCAAGGACTACGGCCGCGTGGTGGACGCCGCACGCGAGCTCATGGGCCTGCCGCAGGTGCGCGCGCTGCCGCCCGAGCGCGTGTTGCTCTCGCCGGCGGCCTACGCCTACCTCAAGATCAGCGAGGGCTGCGACCAGAAGTGCACCTTCTGCTCCATCCCCTCGTTCCGCGGGCGGCTGGCCAGCCGCAGCATCGAGGACAACGTGGCCGACGCGCGCCAGGTGGCCGCGCGCGGCGTGGGCGAGATCAACCTCGTCTCGCAGGACACCACCGCCTACGGGCGCGACCTCTACGGCAGCCCGCGCCTGGCCCAGCTGCTGCGCGAGCTCACCAAGGTGGAGGGCCCGCGCTGGTGGCGCGTGCTCTACCTCTACCCCTCCACGCTGCGCGAGGACGTGCTCGACGAGATCGCCCAGAACGAGCGCGTCGTCAAGTACGTCGACATGCCCGTGCAGCACGTCAGCGACCGCATGCTGCACGCCATGCGCCGCGGCATCACCGGCCCGCGCCAGCGCGCGCTGCTCGAGCAGATCCGCCAGCGCATCCCCGGCGTGACGCTGCGCACCACGCTCATCAGCGGCTTCCCCGGCGAGACCGACGCCGACCACCGCGAGCTGCTCGACGTCGTGCGCGCGGGCTGCTTCGACCGGCTGGGCGTGTTCACCTACTGCCGCGAGGAGGGCACGCCCTCCCACGACATGCCCGGCCAGGTGCCGGCGGAGCTGGCCGAGCAGCGCAAGGACGAGCTGCTGGAGGCCCAGCAGGCCGTGCACCTGGCGCGCAACGAGGCGCGCGTGGGCCAGGAGGTCGAGGTGCTGGTCGAGGCCTGGGACGCCAAGGAGCGCGCCGCGCTGGGCCGCACGCCGCAGGACGCCCCCGAGGTGGACGGCTCCATCCGCGTGACCGGCGTCGACCACGCGCGCCCGGGCGCCTTCCTGCGCGCGCGCATCACCGCCGCCGACGGCTACGACCTCGTGGCCGAGCCGCTGCCCCACGCACGCTGAGGCCCGCGGGCCGGGTCGGCTACCTTGGGGCGCACGCAACGCGCCATGGGCATCGCCAACCTCATCACCGTCGCGCGGGGCCTGATGGCCGCGGGCGTGTGGGCGGTGGCCGCCGGCGCCGAGTCGGGCGGCGCGCCGTGGTGGTGGGTGGCCTTCGGGCTCTTCGTGCTCACCGCCCTCACCGACGTGGTGGACGGCCACATCGCGCGCACGCGCGGCGAGGTGAGCGTCTTCGGCCGCATCGCCGACCCGCTGGTGGACAAGCTGCTGGTGCTGGGCACGATGGCCGTGCTGGTGTCGCTGCCCGGCGTGCGCGAGGTGCTGCCGGCGTGGGTGGTGCTGCTGGTGCTGGCGCGCGAGCTGATCGTGACGGGCCTGCGCGCCGCCGTGGAGGGCAACGGCCACAGCTTCGGGGCCACGGCCGCCGGCAAGCTCAAGATGCTGGCGCAGTGCGTGGCGCTGGGCGCCGTGCTGCTGCACCAGGCCGGCGTGGAGGCCATGCGCGCCCCGCAGGCCTGGCTGGGCGGCGCGCCGCTGGCCTTCGCCTTCGTGCTGCTGGGCGCGCTCGTGACGGCCGTCTCGCTGCTCGAGTACCTCGTGCGCGCGGCGAGGCAGCTTGCCCAGCGCTAGCGGCCCGGACCCGCAGGCAGTGCCCGGGCTGCACGGCGCGCCCGGTGCGCTGGCGCGGCTGCTGCTGGCAGGCCTGGGCAGCGGCTGGCTGCGGCCCGCGCCCGGCACGTGGGCCTCGCTGGCGGCCACCGCCGCCTGCGCCGCCGCCGAGCACGGGGCGCAGGGCGGCATGTGGGCAGCGAGCGCCTGCCTCGTGCTGGGCTCGCTGGTCACGCTGGCCTGGGCCGGCCGCGCCACCGACGCGCAGGGCCGCCACGACCCCGGCTGGGTGGTGAGCGACGAGTGGGCCGGGCAGGGCCTCTCCTGGCTGCTGCTGGCGTGGCTGGGCGCGCCGCTGCCGTGGCTGCTGGGCACGCTGCCCGCCTTCCGCCTGCTGGACATCGCCAAGCCCGGGCCCATCCGCAGCGTGCAGCGCGTGCCCGGCGGCTGGGGCGTGCTGCTCGACGACCTGCTGGCCGGGCTGGGGGCAGCGCTGCTGGTGGGCGGCGCGTGGTGGCTGCGGGGGCGCTAGGGCGCCCGGTGCCATCTCGGGCGCGCGAGCGCCCGTTGGCTGCTGGGGCGCCACGGCGCCCGTTGGCTGCTGGGGCGCCACGGCGCCCAGTTGCTGCTGGGGCGCCACGGCGCCCGGTAACTGCTGGGGCGCCGCGGCGTCCGGTGGCTGCTGCTGCGCAGGCGCCGCCGCCGGGGCCGGGCGTCTGGCCCGGCTCGGGGGCACGCCCTATACTCCCGCGCCACGGGCCGCAGGGCCCGCTCCCCCGCGAGGTGCTGCATGGCCGCTTCCCGCTCTGACGCTTCCCGCAAGGGCTCCCGCCGCGGCGAGGAGGCCGAGCCCGAGCGCCCGGCGCGCGGCGGCGGCCGCCCGGCGGGCGGCAGTGGTGGCGGCGGCGGCGGCATGGGCGGCCCGGCCAAGGTGGCGCTGGCCGCGGCGCTGGTGACGGCGGTGGTCGTGGCGGCCTCGGTGCTGCCGGGCCGCGGCGGCGGCGCGCAGGCGCAGGCCGCGCGCGACAGCGCCGCCGTGCAGGAGGCGGGCCTCTCGTTCGTGGGCACGCTGGCCGCGCAAGACTCCAGCACCTGGCTGGGCGGCCGCGCCGCCGGCGAGGCCGACCCGCTGGTGCGCCTCAAGAAGCAGGTGCGCGACCTCTTCGGCGACACGCTGGCCGACCGCGTGGACGAGGCGCACAAGGAGATCACCAAGGCGCCCAAGGACCTCGACCCCGACGAGCAGGAAGACCACCGCAAGCGGCTGGTGAAGTTCGAGGCGGCCGTCGACAAGATGAGCGGCGGCGGCGGGGCCGAGGGCGAGGCGCGCGCCAAGGCGCTCATCACGCGCTACTCGCGCGAGTCGCAGCCCGGCAGCCCCTTCCAGCTGGTCTCGGCCTTCATCACCGAGGGCAAGCTCAACCCCGCCGGCAAGTTCGTGCTCGGCACGCACGCCGCCGGCTCGGTGGTGGTCGAGGCCGCCAACCTGCAGGGCACCGGCCCCGTGTGGGGCCCGGGCACGCTCAACGTGCAGGGCACCTCCTTCGCCGTGACCGTCTTCGGCCAGCAGGCGCAGGGCAAGGCCGAGGCCACCGCGTGGGTGGCGATCAGCGCCGCGCCGGCCCCCGAGCAGGGCGGCGGCGGGCTGGGCATGCTCATGCTCGTGCTGGGGCCCGTGCTGGTGGGCGCCATCGGCTTCGTGGTGGCCAACGGCATGGCCACGCAGGTGCGCAACGTGGCGCGCGAGATCGAGCGGGCGGCCGCCAGCGGCGGCCGTGGCATCCGTGCGCAGGGCGCCGAGGCCAGCGCCGTGGCGCGCGCCGTCGAGCGCGCCTTCGAGGGCCTCAGCGAGGCGCCCGCCGCGCCCTCGGGCAAGGCGTCCTCCGCGCAGGCCGCGCAGCTGGCCGCGCAGGCCGCCGAGCTGGCCGAGCGCGAGAGCAGGCTGGCCGGCGAGATCCACCAGGGCCTGATCAACAAGCACCCGCCGCGGCTCACCGACTACGAGGTCGAGCACCTCTTCAAGCCCGGCGCGGACGTGGGCGGCGACCACTTCGACTACTTCCAGATCGACGACACGCACCTGGGCGTGATCCTGCTGGACACCAACGTGCGCGGCATCCCGGCCGCGCTGGTGATGTCGGCCGCGCGCGCCTACGTGCGCGCCGCCGCCCCCGGCGAGCTCTCGCCGGCCGCGGTGCTCAAGAAGGTGAACAAGATGCTGGCCGGCGAGCTGCCGCCCGGCCGCCACGTCACGGCCGTCTACGCCGTGGTGGACACGGCCACGCACCGCGTGACGCTGGCCAGCGCGGTCCACCTGCCCGTGCTGGTCTGGCAGCAGGCGGCCGGCAAGATGGGCCGCGCCAACCCCGGCGGCCTGGCCATGGGCATGGACGCCGGCCCGGTCTTCGACCGCGAGCTGCAGGAGCAGGGCGTGGCGCTGGCCGCCGGCGACCGCCTCGTGCTCTACACCGACGGCGCGCTGCTGGTGGCCAACGAGGCGCAGGAAGAGTTCGGCGAGCAGCGCTTCTACGCCGCCGTGATGCGCGAGGCGCCCAAGAACTCGCAGGCCTTCGTCAACTTCGTGGGCTCGGCCATCGACGCCTTCCACCTGCAGAGCCCGCAGGGCGACGACATCACCATCTCCACCATCAAGCGCCTGCGCTAGGCCCGCGATGCCGGCCCGCCGCCCGCGACGTGCGCGCACGGCCCGCGGCGCGGCCGGCCCCGGGCCCACGCTGCGCGCCTTCCAGCGCGGCATCGAGGCCACCTACGGGGCGCGCGACCGCACGCGCGGGCTGGAGGCCACCTTCATGTGGCTGGCCGAGGAGGTGGGCGAGCTCTCGCGCGCGCTGCGCAGCAGCGACCGGGCCAACCTGCGCGAGGAGTTCGCCGACGTGCTGGCCTGGCTGGCCACGCTGGCCTCGCTGGCCGGCATCGACCTCTCCGCCGCCACGGAGCGCTACGCCGCAGGCTGCCCGCGCTGCAGCGCCAGCCCCTGCGCCTGCCGCCACCGCGCACCGCAGGCCACGGGCGGCCCGCATGCCACGGGCGGCCCGGCCGCGCGCGGGAAGGGCCATTCGTCCCGCCCGAAGAGTCGTAGGTCCCGAGCCTCACGTCCCCGCCAGGCCGCCCGCCCCCGCCGCTGACGCGGCGTGTCCATTTTTTTGGACACGCGGTGCGCCTCACTTTCGGCACGCTGGCGCAGAAACTCGCCGCACGCCTGTTTGGACCTTGGCAGGTGACCCCCTACCGTGACGCCGCCGTCGGGTGACTTAGCGTCTCCAGCGATCCAGGGAGCCCGGCGACAGGGTGAAGGCCCCCCAGCCGCAAGGCTGGGGGGCCGTTTTGCCGCCCCATGCCTCGGGCCGGGAATGGCCCTGAGGGCGGCGCCCAGCCGCGGCCCGAGCACCTGCAGGCCACGCGCAGGCGGCCCACAGGCCGCCCGGCCGGCCCCGCCACGGCGCGCGTCCGCCTTGGGTTCCGGGCACACCCCCCGTGCTAGATTCCGCCTTCCGCTGCGGCGCGCATGGCGCTCCGGGGTGGAGGTGGGAGGCGTCGCGGACGCTGGCGGGCAGGGATTCCCTGTCCATGCCGGGTTGGCGGGCGCCCGCACCCAGTCGTGGGTCCGGGAGCCGCCCCTCGGGAGGCCCCGGTGGAGGCCTTGCCCGATGACGATCGCCCGACCCTCGCGCCTCGTGCTGGCCCTTGCCGCAGCCGCCTCGCTGGCCGCCTGCCGCACCACCCCGCTGGACAACATCTGGCCCGGCTGCGCCACCTGCGAGGTGCCCGCCCAGCCGGCCGCCCAGCCCGTGGCCCCCTGCGAGGCCGAGGCGGTGCCCACCAGCGTCGAGTTCGACGAGCGCGTCTCGCCGGCCGTGGACTGCAACCCGGTGCGCACCCAGCACACGCTGGTGGTCACCGTGCGCGACCAGTTCGGCAACCCCATGCCCGGCCAGCGCGTGGAGTGGATCCTGGCCCGCTACCCCGAGGCCGTGGGCGACATCGTCGCGCACGACGACCAGTACGGCGTGGGCTCCATCGCCCCCATCGCGGGCGCGGCCGTGGGCAACAACGGCAACAAGATCGACAACCACTACGCGCTGTCGGTGACCAACTACGACACCGAGAGCATCGACGCGGGCAACAACTACCCCTACGCCTCGCCCGGCGGCGCGCGCCTGCCCGACATCGCGGTGGCCCGCGGCCAGTCGTGGATCACCTTCACCTCGGGCCGCGAGGGCGTCACCGAGCTCATCGCCTACGTGCCCGCCATCCGCGACGGCACGCGCCACAAGGTGTGGGCCAAGAAGATCTGGGCCGACGCCGACGAGCGCTTCCCCGCCGACGCCACCAACATCCTGCCCACCGACACGCACGCCTTCGCCGTGTCGCTGGTGCGCAGCGACGGCTCGGGCATCCCCGGCCAGCCCGTCGAGGCCGAGATCCTCGACGGCCCCGAGGCCGTCTTCACCGCCAGCAACGCGCGCACGGTGCGCGTCGAGACCAACGCGCTGGGCGTGGCCGAGGTGGTGCTCAAGAACGTGGCGGGCCAGCCGGGCGCCAACCGCGTGCGCCTGTCGGCGCTGGGCTCGTTCTACGGCGAGACCTGCCCGCGCTCGCGCATCGTCACCAAGACCTGGCAGCGCGCCTCGCGGGCCGCCGAGTGCGGCTTCCCCGAGGGCGCGCTGGCCGCCGCCGGCCGCCCCTTCGCCGCCTTCGTGGCCGTGCGCAACACGGGCGACGCGCCCGCCGAGGGCGTCACGGCCGAGCTCACGCTGCCCGCCGGCATGCTGCTGGCCGAGGGCGGCCCCTTCCCGGCCTCGCTGGGCACGCTGGCCCCCGGCCAGGAGGTGCGCATGGCGCTGCGCCTCGTGGGCGAGGCCGAGGGCGCGGCCACGCTGGGCGTGAGCGCGCGCGACGCGCGTGGCGCGGCCAAGGCCCGCAGCGAGTGCCCCGTCGAGGTGGTCACGGGCCGCCTGGCCATCACCAAGGCCTGCCAGCCGGCGCGCGCCGCCACGGGCAGCGAGGTGCGCTTCGTGGTGACGGTGCAGAACACCGGCCGCGGCCCGCTCGACGAGGTGGTGGTCACCGACGCCTTCCCCGAGGGCATCACGCCGCTGAGCCAGCCCACCGCCGCGCTGGGCTCGCTGGCCCCGGGCGAGTCGCTCGAGGTCGAGTTCG
>JBJTIJ010000161.1:0-4069 GCA_046094945.1 Planctomycetia bacterium
CATCGCCAAGGAGATCGCCATCGCGGCCAAGAAGGGCAGCGGCGACCCGGACGCCAACCCTGCCTTGCGCCACGAGGCCGTGCAGGGCTCCTCGCCCGGCGTGCAGGCGAGGGCGAGCGCGCGCCGCCCGGCATGCTCGACCTCCTCGAGCGCCGGCTCGCCGCTGTCCACCTGCGCGCGCCAGCCCTCGGCCAGCGGCAGGCCCGCGGCCGTCACCTCGGGCGGGGGCGGGTCGGGCTCGCGCACGTGCGTGGCCAGGAAGGCGCCGCGCGCCACGAGCCGCTCGCGCAGTGCGGCCACCTGCGCGGCGTGCGCGGCGGCGGCCTCGGGCCCCAGCGTGGCCACGGCGGCTGCCAGGCGCGCCAGGCGCGCCTCCAGCCGCGGCAGCAGGCTGGTGGCCGGGTCCAGGAGCGGCAGCAGGCGCAGCACGGCGAGCCGGTAGCGCACGCGCAGCGCGGGCACGGCCAGCGCGCCCTCGGCCAGCAGGCCCACGGGCTCGTCGAGCACGGAGGCGCCCGCGTCGCCGAAGAGCTGGTCCATGCCGTGGGGCAGGAACAGGGCGCGCCCGTCGCCGGGGCGCATGGCCACGCGGTAGTTGTTGCGGTTGCCGGCGTAGCCGTCCCAGTGGCCCAGCATGCGTTCCAGCGCCACGAAGGCGAGGAAGCGCTCGAGGTCCAGCAGCGGGGCCAGCGCGGCCTCGCGCAGCGTGAGGTCGGGCGTGCGCGCCGCGGCCACGAGGGCCTGCAGGTCGCGGCGGTCCTCGGGGCCGCGGCCGGCGTCCTTCTCCAGCTCGCCGTCGAGGTCCTCGCAGAAGCCGCCGTCGTAGAGGTTGCCGTCCGCCGAGCCCAGCGTGCGCTCGAGGAAGTGGCGGTCCACGCCCTCCTTCACCACCATCACGCCCAGCTCGCGCCCGTCGAGCCGCACGCGCGCGTGGCCCACGCGCGGCGCCAGCAGCCCGGCGGCGTGGAACAGGTCGGTGGCCAGCGCCTCGCACAGCAGGCTCTCGTCCTGCACCGAGCTGTTGAGGTGCACGCGCTCCAGCCCGTGCCAGCGCTGGCCCTTCACGAAGCGGTCGGTGTCCAGCGTGAACGAGGGACGCTCGTCCACGCCCTGGAAGCTGCCGGCGGCTCCCTTGAGGCGCAGGCCCACGCGCTCGAGCGTGGCCCCGCCCTGCTCCACCAGGCGCGCCGGCACGTAGGTGCGCGGGTCCTCGCGCAGGCGTGCGCGCTCGGCGGGCTCCAGCAGCAGGTCCAGCACGGGCACCGGCGCCGCGGGGCCGAACAGCGCCGCGGCCGGGTCGGTGGCCTGCGCGTCGGCGCGCGCGCGCCCGCGCGCCAGCGGGACGGCGCACAGCACGGCGGCCAGCGCCAGCAGCCGGGCCGCGGGGCGCAGGGAGGCCATGGCCCGGTTCTACCGCCCGGCTGCGCGGCCGACGGCCTGTTCCCGCCGGGGGACGTGGCCGGTAGCCTCGCCCGCATGCACGTGCTCGCCGCACTGGCCACGCCCGACCTCGCCAGTGGCCTGCTGCGCCTGCTGGTGGCCTTCCTGCTGGGCGCGGCGGTGGCGGGCACGCGCGCCCTGCTGCGCGGGCCGGTGGGCCGCGACAGCCTGGCGTGGGTGCTGATGGTGCTGGCCCCGCTGATGTGCCTGGTGGTGGGCGCCATCGAGGGCGACCTGGCCAGCGCCTTCGGGCTGGTGGGCATCCTGGCGCTGGTGCGCTTCCGCACCCCGGTGCGCGAGCCGGCCGACGCCGTCTTCGTGCTGGTGTCGGTGGCGGCCGGCGTGGTGGTGGCCGCCGAGAGCCGCCTGCCCGAGGCCGTGGCCGGCGTGCTGTGCGTGTGCGTGCTGGCCGCGCTGGCCCACCTGCTGGTGCGCCGCCACGTGCGCGCCGCGCCGCCGCTGGAGGTGCGCCTGCGCTGCGCGCCGCAGGCGCTGGCGGCGGTGGAGCAGGCGCTGGCGGGCGCCGCGGCGCGCGTGCGGCTGGTGCGCGCCGAGCTGGGCGCCGCCGGCGGGCCCTGCGAGCTGCGCTGGCAGGTGGTGCTGCGCCCGGGCAGCGGCCTGCCGGCGCTGGCGCAGGCGCTGGCGGCCGTGGCCGGCGTCGAGCGCGTGAGCGCGCGCGACGGCACGCGTCCGCAGCCGTAGGGCCTTGTCGGGTGCGGGGCGGCCACGAGCCCCCGCGCGCAGGCTGCGCGCCGCCCGCACGCGCCTAGACTCGCGTGCATGGCGCTGCCCTTCCTGCCCACCTCCGCCGAGGAGATCCGCGCGCTGGGCTGGGAGGCGCCCGACGTCGTCATCGTCACGGGCGACGCCTACGTCGACCACCCCTCGTTTGCGATGGCCATCCTGGGCCGCGTGCTGGAGGCGGCCGGCTGGCGCGTGGCCATCCTCGCGCAGCCCGACTGGCGCAGCGCCGACGCGTGGCGCGCGCTGGGGCGCCCGCGCCTGTTCTACGGCGTGAGCGCCGGGAACATGGACTCGATGATCAACCACTACACGGCCAACCGCAAGCGGCGCAACGACGACGCCTACTCGCCCGGCGGCCGCATCGGCCTGCGGCCCGACCGGCCCACGCCCATCTACGCGCAGCGCTGCCGCGAGGCCTTCCCCGGCGTGCCGGTGGTGATCGGCGGCGTGGAGGCCTCGCTGCGCCGCATCGCGCACTACGACTACTGGAGCGACACGGTGCGCCCCAGCATGCTGGTCTCCAGCAAGGCCGACCTGCTGGCCTACGGCATGGGCGAGCGCACCATCCGCGCCATCGCCCAGCGCCTGCACGAGGGCGAGGACATCAAGGCGCTGCGCGACCTGCGCGGCGTGGCCTACCTGCTGGGCCGCAAGGAGGCGCTGCCCGGCCACCGCTTCGGCGGCGCCCCGCACGTGGTCACTGACGAGGCCACGCTGGAGATGCCCGCCTTCGAGGAGGTGGCCGCCGACAGGCTGGCCTTCGCGCGCGCCACGGCGCTGCTGCACCGCGAGACCAACCCCTTCAACGCGCGCCGCCTCGTGCAGCGCCACGGCGACCGCGTGCTGGTGCAGAACCCGCCCGACCTGCCGCTGGCCACGGCCGAGCTCGACAGCGCCTTCGACCTGCCCTACGCGCGCCGCCCGCACCCGCGCTACCGCGAGGCCATCCCCGCGCACGACATGATCAAGGACTCGATCACGGCCATGCGCGGCTGCTTCGGGGGCTGCACCTTCTGCAGCATCACGATGCACCAGGGCCGCATCATCCAGAGCCGCAGCCCCGAGAGCATCCAGCGCGAGGTGGAGGCGTTGGCGCGCTCGCCCGGCTTCAAGGGCACCATCAGCGACATCGGCGGCCCCACGGCCAACATGTACCAGATGCGCTGCACGCGGCCCGACGTGGAGGCGCGCTGCCGCCGCCCCTCGTGCATCCACCCCACCACCTGCCGGCTGCTGGGCACGGGCCACGAGGCCACGCTGGACGTGCTGCGCCGCGCGCGCACCACGCCGGGCATCAAGCGCGTGCGCATCTCCAGCGGCATCCGCATGGACCTGGCGCGCACCAGCGACGCCTACGTGCGCGAGGTGGCCGAGCACCACGTGGGCGGGCACCTCAAGGTGGCCCCCGAGCACGTCAGCGACACCGTGCTCATGCACATGAAGAAGCCGCCGCAGCACACCTTCGAGGAGTTCGCGGCGAAGTTCGCCAAGGCCAGCGCCGAGGCCGGCCGCGAGCAGTACCTCGTGCCCTACTTCATCGCCAGCCATCCCGGCGCCACGGTGCACGAGGCCATCGAGCTGGCCCAGTTCCTCAAGCGCAGCGGGCTCAAGCCCCGGCAGGTGCAGGACTTCATCCCCGCGCCGATGGACATCGCCACGTGCATCTACCACACGGGCCTGGACCCCGTGACGATGGAGCCGGTGCCGGTGGTGAAGCGGCTGCGCGACCGCGTGGCGCAGCGCGCGCTGATGCAGTTCTTCGTGCCCGAGAACTGGTTCGCCGTGCGCCGCGCCCTGCTCGAGGCCGGGCGCGCCGACCTCGTGGGCGAGGGCCCCGACTGCCTCATCCCGGGCACGCCGCCGCCCGAGGCCCTCGCCCACGAGG
>JBJTIJ010000162.1:0-2247 GCA_046094945.1 Planctomycetia bacterium
CCAACAAGACCTACGCGCGCCACGGCTTCCCCACGCAGCCGGGCGAAGAGACGCTCATGCCCGGCGTGCGCTACCGCGACGATGCGCCGGCCAAGGCCGAGCCCGCGGGTGCGGCACCCGCGAGCGCAGCACCGGCCAGCACGCCCGGCATGGAACTGGCCAGCAGCGAGCCCAGCGCCCCGCCGATGCGGCCGCCGGCCGAGATGCCCGGCGCGCCGGCCACGATGCCGCACAGGCCGCCCACCGCCAGGCCCACGGTCACGGCGCCCAGCAGGGCGATGGCGAGGTTGCCCACCGGCCGGCCCAGCCAGCCGCGCACCAGCCAGGCCAGCAGCGGCAGCAAGAGGCCCACGCTGCCCCAGCCCAGCAGCGAGCCGGGGAACTGCAGCACCTTGAGCGGGCCGTCGTGCGGGTGGTCGAAGCCGCGCACGCCGGCCAGCACCTGCACCACCAGCAACGCGAACACGAGGGCCGGCGCGAGCGCCGGCAGCCACTTGCGCAGGGCCGTGTCCATCACGTGGCGATCCTAGCCCCCGCCTCCCCCGCCTGCCGGGCCGGGGGCGGCCGGGGCCCGCGGCGCGTCCGGTGCGCCCGGTGTTGCTGGTGCGCCAGGTGCTGCCGGGGCGCCCGGAGGCCTAGTCGTAGGACTGGTCCACCACGCGGTCGGCGGGGTCCTCGTCGTCGCCGGCCGGGGCGCTGCCCGCCTCGGCCGAGGGGCCGGCCAGGCCGTGGGCCTTGTCCCACTCCTCGAGCGTGGTCAGCACCTCGCGGGCCTTGCTGCCCACGTGCGGGCCCACCACGTTGCGGTCGCACATCATGTCCACCAGGCGCGAGGCGCGCGTGTAGCCGATGCCGAAGCGGCGCTGCAGCATGGAGGCCGAGCCCAGGCCGGTGGCCAGCACGGCGCGCACGGCGTCGTTGTACAGGTCGTCTTCCTCCATCGGGTCGCCCAGGCTGCCGGTGTTGGCCTTGATCAGCTCCTCGTAGGCCGGCGGCGGGCACTTCTCCTTGAGGAAGTCCACCACGGCGCGCGCCTCGGCGTCGGTCACCAGCGTGCCCTGCGCGCGGCGCAGGCTCATCACGCGCGGGCTCATGTAGAGCATGTCGCCCTGGCCGATGAGCTTGTCGGCGCCGTTGGCGTCGAGCACCACGCGGCTGTCGATCTTGCTCGACACGCGGAAGGCGATGCGCGTGGGCATGTTGGCCTTGATCAGGCCGGTGATGACGTCGGTGCTGGGGCGCTGCGTGGCCAGGATGATGTGGATGCCCACTGCGCGGCTCTTCTGGGCCAGGCGCGTGATGGCCAGCTCGACCTCCTTGCCGTTGGTGAACATCAGGTCGGCCAGCTCGTCCACCACGATGACGAGGTAGGGCATGTAGTCCGGCAGCTCTTCCTCGGCGAGGTTGTCGCGCTGGCGGATCTCGGCGCGCTTCTCCTTGCCCAGCGCGTTGTAGCCACCGATGTTGCGCACGCCGGCGGCCAGCAGCATGCTGTAGCGCTCCTCCATGCGGTCCACGGCCCACTCGAGGATGCGCGCCGCGCGCGCCATGTCGGTGACCACGGGCGTGAGCAGGTGCGGGATGCCCTGGAAGAAGGAGAGCTCGACCTGCTTGGGGTCGATCAGGATCAGGCGCACCTCGGCGGGCGTGCGCGTGTAGAGGATCGAGAGCAGCATCGAGTTGATGCACACGCTCTTGCCCTGGTTGGTCGCGCCCGCGATGAGCAGGTGCGGCATCGTGGCCAGGTCCTCGCACATCAGGCGCCCGGCCGTGTCGCGGCCCAGGAACACGGGCAGGGCCTTGCGGTCGGTGAGGCTCTGCTGCTGGGCCTCCACCACGGTGTCCTTGAGCACCACGGGGTCGCGGCGCTGGTTGGGCACCTCGATGCCCACCGTGTTGCGGCCCGGGATGGGGGCCACGATGCGCAGGCTGGAGGCCTTGAGCGCGATGGCCAGGTCGTCGGAGAGGGCCGTGACGCGGTTGAGGCGCACGCCCGAGGGGATGGAGATCTCGTAGAAGGTGATCACCGGGCCGCGCAGGCTGGAGACCACCTCGGCCTCCACGTCGAAGGCCGCCAGCGTGCTCTTGAGCAGCGCCGCGTTGGCCTCCACCTCCTCGCGCACCGACTCGGGGTCGGGGGTGGTGCCGGTCTCGAGCAGGTCCAGGCCGGGGAAGACGTCGTCCTCGGGCACGGGCGGGCGCACCGGTGCCGGCCCGCGCACCTCGGGCGGCGGGGCGGCACCGGTG
>JBJTIJ010000163.1:0-3882 GCA_046094945.1 Planctomycetia bacterium
CCGGCCCGCGCGCCGGCCGTCCATCCCGTGCGCCTGCGCCGGCTGGGAGAGGCCCTGGGCGGTGCTGACGCGGATCCCCCCGGCCTGGCCCTTGGCGGTGCGCCCCGCGGCCGGCGTCCCGCGCGCCCCGGCGCGCACGCCGCCGGCATGCTGGGCGCCCAGCACGTAGCCGTTCTCCTTCTCGCCGGCGCCCGGCTCCACGAAGGACCACTGCTCGGAGGGCAGGGTCCAGGCGAAGTTGCGGTCCTTCACCTCGCGCCGCTCGGCGGCAAGTGCGGGGCGGCCCAGCAGCAGCAGGCAGGCGAGCACGAGCAGCAGGCGCGGCATGGCAGGGCTCCGGCGGGGACCGGGCCCATTCTAGGCCGTGGCCTGCCCCGGTTGCAGGCGTGCCGGCCGGGCCCCCGGACACGCGGCCCGGGCACAGGGCCCGGACACGTGGCCCGGACACGTGGCCCTGGCACAGGGCCCGGCGCCGGCGCCCGGGTGCGGGTCGCGGGCGTTACGCCTGGAGGTGGGCCTGTGCTGGAAGTGGGGGCGCGCGCGGGGCTGCGCCGCCCGCTAGCCGGCTGCGCCCGCCTCGCCGGCGGCGGCGGCCTGCTCGGCGGCGCTGGGGCGCACCCAGGCCATGGAGACCAGCCGGTCGCCCTCGGGCACGTCGATGGCGCGCACGCCGCCCGTGGCGCGGCCCATGAGCCGGAACTGCTCGGGCGTCACCGTGGTGCGGATGGCCTGGCCGCCGTGGGTGATGAGGATCACCTCGTCGCCGTCGAGCACGGCCTTGGCCGCCACGATGGGCCCGTTGCGTTCCAGTCCCTCGTGCGAGCAGTTCTGCACGCCCTGCCCGGCGCGCCCCTTGGGCGGGTACTCGGCGAAGGCGCTGCGCTTGGCCTGCCCGCGCTCGAAGACGCACAGCAGCGAGGCCTTCTCGTCCACGCGCTCCATGGCCACGACGTGGTCGTCGCCCAGCAGGTGGATGCCGCGCACGCCGGTGGTGTCGCGGCCCATGGCGCGCACCTCGGAGAGCGCGAAGCGGATGGACTTGCCCTGCGCGCTCACCAGCACGATCTCGTCCTGCTCGTCGGCCAGGCAGGTGGAGATCAGCTCGTCGCCGTCGCGCAGCTGGATGGCGATGATGCCGCCGCGGTGGATGTTCTGGAAGTCGGACAGCAGCGTGCGCTTGACCTGCCCCTTGCGCGTGGCGAAGACGATGGCGCCCGGCGCCGACAGGTCGCTGATGGGCAGCACGGCGCGGATCTTCTCGCCGGGCTCCAGCGGCACGTAGTTGATGAGCGCACGCCCCTGCGCGTAGCGGCCCAGCTCGGGCAGGGCGAAGACCTGCTCCTTGTGCACGCGGCCGCGGTCGGTGAACAGCAGCAGCCAGTCGCGCGTGTTGGCCACCAGCAGGCGCTCGGCGAAGTCGCCGTCCTTGGCCTCGGTGCCGATGATGCCCTTGCCGCCGCGGTTCTGCAGCCGGTACTCGGTGAGCGAGGTGCGCTTGACGTAGCCGGCGTGGCTGAAGGTGACGGCCACGTTCTCGGGCGTGACGAGGTCGACGTCGATGATCTCGCCCTGCGCCTCCTCGATGCTGCTGCGGCGCGGCTGGCCGTAGCGCGCGCGGATGGCCTCGAGGTCGGCGGCGATGAGCGCCAGCACCTTGGCGTCGTCGGCCAGGATGGCCTTGAGCTCGGCGATGCGCGCCTGCAGCTGGGCGTGCTCGTCCTCGAGCTCCTTGCGCTGCAGGCCGGTCAGGCGCGAGAGGCGCATCTGCAGGATGGCCTCGGCCTGCGGGTGCGTGAAGGCGAAGCGCGCCATGAGGCCGGCGCGGGCCGCCTCGGTGTCGGCGCTGGCGCGGATGAGCGCCACGATGGCATCGATCAGGTCGAGGGCCTTGAGCAGGCCCTCCACCACGTGGTCGCGCTCCTCGGCCTTGCGCAGCTGGAAGCGCGAGCGGCGCACGATCACCACGCGGCGGTGGCGCACGTACTCCTCGATGAGGCGCTTGAGGCCGCACAGCACCGGGCGCCCGTCGATGAGCGCGATGGCGTTGACGCTGAACGAGTCCTTGAGCTGGCTGTAGCGGTAGAGCTGGTTGAGGACCACGTTGGGGTCCTCGCCGCGCTTGAGCTTGATCCAGATGCGCGTGCTCTCGTCGCTCTCGTCGCGCAGGTCGGCGATGCCGGGCACCTTGTCCTCGGTCTTGAGCTCGCCGATCTTCTTGACCAGGTTGGCGCGGTTCACCTGGTAGGGGATCTCGGTGACGATGATCTCGGCGCCGCCGCGCTCGTTCTCGACGATCTCGCAGCGCGCGCGCACCTCGAGGATGGCGCGCCCGGTGGCGTAGGCCTCCAGGATGGCCGTCTTGCCGCAGATGCGCCCGCCGGTGGGGAAGTCAGGCCCCGGCAGGTGCTGCATCAGGCCCTCGAGCGTGATGGCCGGGTCGCGCAGGTAGGCCAGGATGGCGGAGCACACCTCGCCCACGTTGTGGGGCGCCATCGACGAGGCCATGGCCACGGCGATGCCCGAGCCGCCGTTGACGAGCAGGTTGGGGAACATCCCCGGCAGCACCTTGGGCTCGAGCCGGCTCTCGTCGTAGTTGGGCTGGAAGTCGACCGTCTCCTGGTCGAGGTCGGCCAGCATGTCGACGGCGGCGGCCGTCATGCGGCACTCGGTGTAGCGCATCGACGCGGGCGGGTCGCCGTCGACGCTGCCGAAGTTGCCCTGCGGGTGCACCAGCGCGGCGCCCATGTTCCAGGCCTGCGCCATGCGCACCAGCGTGGGGTAGATGGCCTGGTCGCCGTGCGGGTGGTAGTTGCCCATCGTCTCGCCGACGACCTTGGCGCACTTGAGCGTCTTCTTGCTGGGCGTGAGGCCCAGGTCGTTCATGGCCACCAGGATGCGGCGCTGGCTGGGCTTCAAGCCGTCGCGCACGTCGGGCAGCGCGCGGTCGACGATCACGCTCATCGCGTAGCGCAGGTAGGAGGTCTTCAGCTCCTGCGCGATGTCCAGGTCGTGGATGTTGGAGGGCAGCGGGGCGGCGTCGCCGGCAGTCATCGGGAACCCTCGGGAGATGCGGGGAGCGAGGTGAGGCAGGCCGTCCGGCGCGCGGCCCGTGGGGGCCTTGCGCCGCGCTGCCGCGCGGGCCCCCTCGAGGTCCCGGCACGGCACCGTCGGGCAGCGCGCAAGCCCTTGCGGCGCAAGGGCCTAGGCCTGCCCGGCCAAGCCCCTGACTCTACCCGTGCGGGGCCTCGGTTTCGACCCCTCGCCGGGGCCTGCGCGGCGGCCTGCGGCAGGCGCCGTAACCCACCCTCGCCACGGCACTTGGGGCGGTCACGGGCCGGCGCCCGGCTGGCGCGCCGGGGAGCTGGCGGTGAGCGGTAGCCTTGGCGCGTCCAAGCGGCCTGCCCGCCGCCTGCCGCGGGCCCCCGAGCGTGCGGAGTCCCATGCGCGAGAGCAGCCCGACGACGCCCCTTCCTGTGGCGCCGGCGGCGTGCCGGCGGCGGGTCGCCCAGCGCCCGGTCGCCCGGCGCGCGGTCGGGAGGCTCCTGGGCGCACGCGTGCTGGCTGCACTGTCGCTCGCCTCGCTGCTGGCGCTGGCCGGCTGCGGCCGGCCGCAGCCCGAGGGCGAGGGCTGGCTGCTGGCGGGTGCCGGGGGCGCGCCCGACCACCTCGTGCTGCTGGGCGCGCCGCGCGAGCAGGGGGCCTGGCAGGCCTACCTGCTGGGGCCGCGCGTGGCGGCCTTCCACGAGGCTTGGCAGCGCGCGCTGCTGGCCACGGACGGCGACCTGCTCTCGCCGGCCACGCGTGCGCCCCGCCCCGACCTGCTGCGGCTGCTGGAGCCGGCACGCGCGGCGCTGCCGGAGCGCGCGCGCGACGAGCTGGCCT
>JBJTIJ010000164.1:0-26731 GCA_046094945.1 Planctomycetia bacterium
CCCCTGAGGGCCCCCTGTCCACCGACGCCCCGCCCGCTAGCATCGCAGGGGCGGCGCCGTGCCCGGCCGCCCGCTGGAGATCCCCCGATGCGTACGCGTGCCTCGTTCCTTGCGCTGGCGACCCTCTCCCTGCTGCTGGCCGCCTGCGGCGGTGGCGGCGGCAGCGGCGGCAGCGCCACCGTGCAGGGCAAGGTGGTGCTCAACAACGCCGTGGGCCAGAGCGTGGCCGGCCTGACGGCCACCTGCCTCACGACGGGCCAGAGCGTCACGACGGGCGAGGATGGCAGCTTCTCCTTCGACGTGCCCACCGGCGAGACGGTGCTCGTCAAGGTGGTGGACGCCTCGCAGGCGCCCGCCGGCAGCGGCGGCTTCGGCTGCAGCAACGGCGGCAGCACGGGCACGGTGGCCAGCGACGGCAGCGGCGTGGCCCTCGAGCCCCTGGCCGCCGGCGAGGTGGTGTACGTCGAGGTCGAGCTGCGCGACGGCACCGTGGTGGAGTGCTGGATCGGCGGCGAGGGCGCGGGCACGGGCCAGGCGCAGCTGTTCGCCGACCCGGCGCTCGAGCCCGAGGCCAGCGGCGAGATCGGCACGACGCGCGACGGCAACTGCCTCTCGGTGGAGCTGTCGGTGGCCGGCGTGAGCACGCCCGGCAGCCTGCGCGCGGTGCTCTACGCCTGGGGCGGCGAGGCCACGCTGGGCACGCTGGAGGTGGGCCTGGACGGCACGGGCAGCCTCTCGGCGCTGGCCTGCGACACCGACCTCGTGCGCGACGTGCCCACGCTCGACGAGATCAACGCCCAGCTGCCGCCCGAGTGGCAGCTGCCCGGCAGCAGCGAGATGGTGGCCATCCCCGAGCTCGACCCCTTCTTCGGCGCCTCGGTGGTGCTCTACGATGCCGACGGGCGCGCCGTGTTCTTCGGCGTGCTGCCCGGCCCCGGCTTCGAGCCGGCCGACGGCTATGACCCCGCGGCGCTGCCCAGCGAGCCCAGCGCCTCCGACCTCGAGGCGCTGGCCAACGACCTGGCCGCGTGGCTCGAGCAGGCCTTCGGCAACCTGCTGGCCGGCATCTAGGCCCGCGGGCCGGCCGGACGGCCCGGCGCGCGGCACCGGCCGGGCGCGGGCGGCATGACGTGCTCGCGCCGCGGCGGCGGCGCCCGTACCCTCGGCGCATGACGCGCCGCGCCCGGGTCACCTTCGCCGTCTTCGGCGTCCTGATGGGCCTCTACAGCCTGCTGAGGCTGGGCTTCCTGCTGGTGCAGCACGACTTCCTGCGCGACGTGCCCGCCGGCAGCCTGGCGCTGGCCTTCGTGCACGGGCTGCGCTTCGACGCGGCGGCGCTGGTGATCCTCAACGCGCCGCTGCTGCTGCTGTGGAACCTGGGCCTGCCGCGCATGGCGGGCCGCGGGCTGCGCTGCACCTGCTTCGTGCTGCTGGCCGTGCTCAACGTGCCGGCGCTGATGCTCAACGTGGTGGACTACGGCTACTTCCCGATGGTGCAGCGCCGGCTGCTCTACGAGCCCTTCGACCGGCCTGGCGAGCTGCTGGCGATGGTGCCAGAGTGGTTCCAGGAGTACCCGCTGCTGGTGCTGGCCGTGCTGGGCGCCGGCGCGCTCTTCGTCGTGGGGCTCAAGGCCGTGGTGGCCCGGCTCGATGCGCGCAGCCGCGGGCCCGAGGGGCGCACGCTGCCCACGCTGGCCAGCGGCGCCGTGCTGGCCGCGCTGGCCGTGCTGGGCGTGCGCGGCGGCCTCCAGCAGGGCATCCTGCGCCCGGCGGACGCCTTCACCCACGCACCGCAGGCTGCCGCGGGCTACCTCACGCTCAACACCACCTACACCGTGCTGCTGAGCGCCGTGCTCAAGCCGGTGGCCAGCGTGGAAGCCATGCCGCAGGCCGAGGCCGAGGCGCTGGTGGCCTCCATGCTGGCCGACCCGCAGGAGGCCCCCCCGCAGCCGGGCTGGCCCTTCCTGCGCGAGCGCCGGCCGCGCGGCACGCCGCAGCGCCGCAACGTGGTGCTGGTGCTGATGGAGTCGTGGACCGGCGCCAACGTGGGTCCGCACGAGGAGGGCGGCCGGCAGCTCTCGCGCACGCCCGTGTTCGACGCGCTGTGTCGCGAGGGCCTGCTCTTCACGCACTTCCTGGCCTCGGGCCAGAAGACCAACGAGGCCATCCCCAGCGTCCTCACCAGCGTGCCCAGCCTGTTCCGCCGCCCGGTGATCGGCTCGCGCGACGAGCTGGTGCGCCTGCGCGGGCTGGGCAGCGTGCTGGCCGAGCAGGGCTGGGACACCTCGTTCCACTACGCGGTGGAGCGCACCGTGATGGGCTTCGAGCCCTTCGCACGCCGCGCCGGCTTCACCACCTACCGCAGCGTGGACGACTACCCCGACCCCGACCCGGCGCTGCGCGACGGGCGCTGGGGCGTGTTCGACCACCTCTACTTCCTCGACACCGCGCGCTGGCTCGACCGGCGGCCGCAGCCCTTCCTGGCGCTGATGTTCTCGCTCACGCCCCACGACCCCTACACGCTGCCGGCCGACCGCGCCGCCGCCTACGCGGCCTTCGCGCACGAGAGCGGCTACCAGCGCTGCCTGCGCTACAGCGACGCGGCGCTGGGCGAGTTCATGGACCATGCCCGCCGCCAGCCGTGGTTCGCGGACACGCTGTTCGTGGTCACGGGCGACCACACGCGCTTCGCCCCGCCCAACTCCTACGTGGACGCCTTCCGCGTGCCGCTGCTGCTCTACGCGCCGGCCTTCGTGGCGCCTGGCGCGCGCGACACGGTGGGCTCGCACGTGGACATCCTGCCCACCGTGCTGGACGTGCTCGACCTGCCGGCCCGCCACGCCTCGATGGGCCGCTCGCTGCTGGCCCCGGGCGAGGCCTTCGCGGTCACCTGGCGCGACCGCGGCTACGCCTTCTTCGGGCCCGGCTACGCCCTGCTGCACGACCTGCGCCGGCCGCTGGGCCTCTACGCCTGGCGCACCGACCGGGCCTTCGAGCACGACCTCGCAGCCCAGCACCCCCAGGAGGCTGCGCGGCTGGAGCGCCGCCTGCTGGCCTGGCTGCAGTGCGTGACGGGCGCCGTGCGCGACGACCGCGTGTGGCCGGCGGCCGCGCGCTGAGCCGCACGACCTTTCTTGCGCCGCGCCGTGCGCGGCCGCGGCTCAGAAGCGCCAGTCGATGCCCAGGCCGAACCACGGCGCGTCGATGTCGCTGTGGTTGGGCACCGTCTGCTCGTCGTAGTGCTCGACCCGGCTGTAGCCCGCCGCCAGGTAGGCGCTCGCACGGCGCGAGACGTCCCAGTGCAGGCGCAACGCGGCGTCCACGGCGTTGGTGGGGCTGGAGAGGCCCAGCGCCTCGTCGGCCACCAGCATCAGGCTGGCGCTCACGTGCACGCGCCCGCCGGGGAACCAGGCCAGCTCGAGGTCGGCCATGGGCGAGTAGGAGGTGAAGTTGCGCGTGGACTCCTCGGTGCCGCCCGAGATGGCGTAGCGCTGCCCGTAGCCGTAGAGGCCCACGCCGGGCGTGAGCACGAAGGTGCCGCGGCCGCGCGATAGGTCGAGCGCGTAGCCGTAGCCGGCCCAGTGCGCCAGGATCTCCGTGTCGCAGGTCATCTCGGTGCCGGCCGGGTAGGTGTCGTCGTGCGAGATGAGCTCCTGCTCCAGCGTCTCGCTGCCATGCAGGATCCACAGCGAGGCGCCCACGTGCACGCGGTGGTGGCCCCAGCCGAAGCGCAGGTCGGCCGTGGGCGCCACCAGCGTCTGGGCGCCCACCTCGTCGAAGGTGGGCCGCTCGGGCGACGTGGTGCCCGGCTGCCCGCCCTTGGGCGTCTGCAGGTAGCCGCCCGAGGGGCCGGCGCGCACCTCGGCGCGCAGGCGCATGGCGAGCCCGGGCTGCACCGCGGCCTCGGGCGGGCCGCTGAGCGGCGCGCGCGCCACGCACGCGGGCAGCGCCAGGCACGGCGCCAGCACGAGCAGCAGCAGCCGGGCGGCGGGGAACAGGCGCATGGCGGCCTCCGTGGAGTGGGCGCATGGTACCGTTCGGCCTCACCCTCCCGGGATGCGCCGCGATGGCGAGCAACGACGGCAAGCTGGTCTGGTCCTCGCGCGGGCTCGCGCCGGCCCCCAAGGCGGGCGCGGGCGCCGCGCCCCCCACCACGGGCCGGGTGCGCGTGCGGCTCGAGCGCCAGGGCCGCGGCGGCAAGGTGGTGAGCGTGGTCGAGAACCTGCCCGGGCACCCCGAGCGCATCGAGCAGGTGGCGCGCGCCCTCAAGGCCCGCTGCGGGGCCGGCGGCACGGTCAAGGGCCGGCTGGTGGAGATCCAGGGCGACCACCGCGACCGCATCGTGGCGGCGCTGGCCGAGCTGGGCCTGGAGGCCGTGCGGGCCGGGGGCTAGGCACGCCCGCGCCTGGCCGGCAGGCAGGCCCGCCCGCAAGCCGGACCGCCCGCAGGCGCGGCGTCCGTCCCGGCTGCCATGTGTGATCCCGGCATACGCCCGCGACCGCGGCCCAGCCGCCCGGGTGGCGGCCATGCGAACAAGATGCGAACACATGGTGCCGCGGGCGGTTGCGGGGCCGCGTGCCCGGCTACGGGCCCCGGGGGCCGAGGGCTATGCTCGCCCGGATGCCCTGCGTCCCGACCCCCTCCGGCGCGGCCTGCCGTGGCCGCCCGGTCCCGGCCGGCCCGGACGCCCCCGCCCCCGCCGGGAAGGCCCCGTGGACCCGGTAGCGCCCTCCTCGCCGGTGCCGCCCTGGCCCAGCCTGCCGCCCGGCGGACGCGCCCGGGAGGGCCGCCGGCTGCTGGACGACCCGCTGCTCAACCGCGGCACGGCCTTCAGCCCCGCCGAGCGCCGGGCGCTGGGCCTGGTGGGCCTGCTGCCCCCCCACGTCGAGACCCTCGACCAGCAGGCCAGCCGGGCCTACGAGGCGCTGCGCCAGCGGCACGCCCCGCTGGAGCGCTACGTGGCGCTGCGCGGCCTGCAGGACAGCAACGAGACGCTCTTCTACCGCGTGCTGCAGGAGCACCTCGAGGAGCTGCTGCCCTTCGTCTACACGCCCACCGTGGGCGAGGCCTGCCAGCGCTACGGCTCGCTGCCGCTGCGCCCGCGCGGGCTGGCCATCAGCTACCCCGAGCGCGACGCCATCGACGCGGCGCTGGCCGCGGTGGGCAGCCGCGACGTGCAGGTGCTGGTGGTCACCGACGGCGAGCGCATCCTGGGCATCGGCGACCAGGGCGCCGACGGCATGGCCATCGCGGTGGGCAAGCTCTCGCTCTACACCGCCTGCGCCGGGCTGGACCCGGCCGTGACGCTGCCGGTGGTGCTCGACGTGGGCACCAACAACCCCGAGAAGCTGGGCGACCCGCTCTACGCCGGCTGGCGCAGCCCGCGCGTGGGCGGCGCGGCCTACACCGAGTTCGTGGACGCCTTCGTGGAGGCCGTGCGCCGGCGCTGGCCGCGCGTGCTGCTGCACTTCGAGGACTTCGCGCAGGCGCATGCCACGGCCCTGCTGGAACGCACGCGCACGCGCATGTGCGCCTTCAACGACGACATCCAGGGCACGGGGGCGGTCACGGTGGCCGCGCTGCTGGCTGCCTGCCAGGCCACGGGCCGGCGCCTCGTCGACCAGCGCATCGCCGTGGTGGGCGCGGGCTCGGCCGGCTGCGGCGTGAGCGAGCAGCTGGTGGCGGCCATGGTCGAGGAAGGCCTGCCGGAGGCCGAGGCGCGCGCGCGCTTCTTCCTCATCGACCGCGTGGGCCTGCTGCGCGAGGGGCAGGAGTCGTCGCTGCTGCCCTTCCAGCGCCGCCTCGTGCAGCCGGCGGCACGGCTGGCCGGCTGGAAGGTGGAGCACGACTGGGGGCTGGAGGACGTGGTGCGCAATGCGCGCCCCAGCGTGCTGCTGGGCTTCTCGGGCCAGCCGGGCCTGTTCACCGAGCCGGCCGTGCGCGCCATGGCCGCCGCGGTGGAGCGCCCGATCATCTTCCCGCTCTCCAACCCCACCTCGCGCTGCGAGGCGCGGCCCGCCGACCTCGTGGCGTGGACCGGCGGCCGCGCGCTGGTGGCCACCGGCAGCCCCTTCGAGCCGGTGTGGTGGAACGGGCGCAGCATCCCCGTCGTGCAGTGCAACAACGCCTACGTCTACCCCGCGCTGGGACTGGGCGTGCTGGCCTCGGGCGCGCGACGCGTCACCGACGGCATGTTCAGGGCCGCGGCGCGCGCGCTGGCGGCCACCGCGCCGGTGCTGGCCGACCCGGGCACGCCGCTGCTGCTGCCGCCGCTGCGCAGCATCCGCAACGTGGTGCGGCGCGTGGCGCTGGCCGTGGCGCAGCGCGCCGTGAAGGATGGCGTGGCCGAGGCCGCCGACCCCCAGACGCTGGCCGCCCTCATGGAGGCCCGCATCTGGACGCCGGCCTACCGCCCCATCCCGCCGGCGTGAGCGCGGCTCGCGGCACGGGCGCTAGGCTGGGCCGCATGCGCACGCGCTCCCGCCGGCTGCTGGCCCTGCTGCTGGCCGCGGCCGCCGCGCTGCTGGCGCCCGCGCGCGGCGCCGTGGCCCACCCGCACAACGCGGCCCCGCCCGTGGACCTCACGCTGGCCGTGCGCGGCAGCGAGGTGCTTGGCGTGCTGGTGGTGGACAAGTGGCAGGTGGCCACCTGGGGCCAGCCGCCGGGCCAGCGCGTGGACCTCGCGCACGACATCGCCCCCGAGGAGATCGTGCGCCGCCTGGCCACGCGCTGCACGGTGTGGCTGGACGGCGAGCCGAGCACGCCGCGCGTCACGAAGGTGACCGAGCCCAGCAAGGGGGCTACCGAGGTGATGGTGCCCACGCTGCGCGTGGTGCTGGCCTTCCCGGCGCGCGCCGCGCCGCGCGAGATCCGCGTGCAGTGGGGCGACTTCGACGGCATCCTGTGGGAGAACAAGGTCGAGGTGGCGCTGCAGGTGGAGGCGCAGGGCAACGTCGACACCAAGACGCTCAGCCCGCAGGAGCCCGAGTACCGCTGGCACCTGCGCCCGCCGCCGGCCTTCCGCGCGCCGCTGCCGCCGCTGCCCCAGCCGCCGGCCCCCGTGCGCCTGCCGCTGCTGGCGCTGGCGCTGGGCCTGCTGGGCGCGCTGCTGCCCTTCCTGCCGCCGCTCAGGCGCGCCACGGGCGCGCGCCGCTGGCTGCCGGGGCCCGCGCTGCTGCTGGGCGCCGTGCTGCTGGGCCGCGCGGGCGTGGGCAGCCTGGCGCTGGGCGCCGCCGCCGGCGCGAGCCTGCAGCCCACCGAGCCGCAGGCGCGCCAGGTGGCCACCACGCTGCTCACCAACGTCTACCGCGCCTTCGACGCCGAGGGCGAGAAGGCCATCTACGACCTGCTGGCCGGCAGCGTCGAGCGCGGCCTGCTCGACAGCCTCTACGCCGACGTGTGGGAGAGCCTCGTGCTGCGCGAGCAGGGCGGGGCCGTGTGCCGGGTGGCCGAGGTCACCTTCGGCGAGGGCCGCGTGACGCTGGCCCCGGACGGCTCGGCCGCCTTCGTGGTGGAGCAGGCCTGGCAGGTGCGCGGCTCGGTGAGCCACTGGGGCCACAGCCACGAGCGGCTGCTGGCGCTGCGCGCGCGCGTGGCCGTGCGCCACGACGGCACGGCCTGGCGCATCCACGGCATCGAGATGCTCGAGAACCAGCGCCTGGACGAGGGCAAGGGCCTGCCGCCGGCGGGCACGGGCGCGCGATGAGCGCCGCCGGCCACGTGCTGGAGGCCGTGGGCCTCTCCGTGGGCTACCCCGGCGGCTTCGCCCTCGAGCTCGAGCGCCTCGTGCTGCCCCCCGGCGCGGCCGTGGCGGTCCTGGGCCCCAGCGGCAGCGGCATGACCACGCTGCTGCAGGCGCTGTGCGGCATCCTGCCCGCGCGCGCCGGCCGGCTCGAGGCCTGCGGCATCACGCTGGCCGACGGCGGGCGGCCCGCCCCGGAGGCCCTGCGCCGGCGCCTGCGCCTGCAGCACGTGGGGCTGGTGCTGCAGGAGCTGGAGCTGCTCGAGCACCTCGCGGTGCGTGACAACATCCTGCTGGCCTGGCACCTGGGCGCGCACCCGGCGCCGTGGGCCGAGGGCCAGGCCCGCGCGCAGGCGCTGGGCGAGGCGCTGGGGCTGGGCGCCCTGCTGGGGCGCCGCCCGCGTCGCCTCTCGCAGGGCGAGCGCCAGCGCGTGGCCGTGGCGCGCGCGCTGGCCCCGCAGCCGGCCCTGCTGCGGGCCGACGAGCCCACCGCCAGCCTCGACGCGCGCAACGCCGCGCGCGTGGTGGACCTGCTGCTGGAGGCGGCCCGCACGCGTGGCAGCGCCCTGCTGCTGGTGACGCACGACGAGGACGTGGCCGCGCGCATGGACCGCGTGCTGTCGATGGAGCGCCTGCCGCAGGAGGGCACGGCCGGGCAAGGGAGCGCGCCTGCAGGCGGCAGTGCCTCCGCGCAAGGCCGCGCATGAGGGGCCCCACCTTCCTCGCGCTGGCCTGGCTGCGCGCCCACCCGGGGCGCAGCCTGCTCGTGAGCGGCTGCACGGCGCTGATCCTGCTGCTGCCGCTGGCCGTGGGCGGCTTCGTGGCGCGCTACGCCGAGGCGCTGGAGGCGCGCGCCGCGGCCACGCCGCTGGTGCTGGGCGCGCCCGGCTCGCGCTTCGACCTCGTGCTCTCGGCGCTGCACTTCCGCGGCCGCACGCGCGCACCGCTGCCGTGGTCCGAGCTCGAGCGACTGGCAGGCGACCCCGACGTGGAGGCCATCCCGCTGCACGTGGGCCCCACGGCGCGCGGCGCTCCGGTGGTGGGCACCAGTCCCGACTACTACCGCTTGCGCGGCCTGCAGGCCGCCGAGGGCCGCCTGCCGCTGCGGCTGGGCGAGGCCGTGCTGGGCCCCCAGCTGGCCGCGGCCGTGGGCCTGCACGCCGGCGGGCGCGGGCTCACCGACCAGGCGGGCATCTTCCAGTTCGGGCTGCGCCAGCCGCTGGCGCTGCGCATCGTGGGCGTGCTGGCGCCCGCGGGCACGCCCGACGACCACGCCGTGTTCGTGGACGTCACGACCTCGTGGGTGCTCGAGGGCCTGGGCCACCTGCACCAGGACGCGGCGCAGGCCGACCCCTCGCAGGTGCTGGGCCGCGACCCGCAGCGCGGCACCGTGCTGGCCCCCTCGGTGGTCGAGGCCACCGAGATCACGCCGCAGAACGAGGCGCAGTTCCACCTGCACGGCGACCCGGCCACGCGGCCGCTGACGGCCGTGCTGGTGGTGCCGCGCGACGCACGCGCCGCCACCATCGTCAAGGGCCGCTACCGCAGCGCTGCCGCCGCGCAGGCGCTCGACCCTGCCGAGGTGACCGAGGAGCTGCTGGGCACGGTGTTCCGCGTGAAGGCCTTCTTCGACGCCAACGTGCTGCTGGTGGGCGTGGCCACGGGCCTGCTGCTGGGGCTGGTGGTGCTGCTCACCCTGCGCGTGCGCGCCCGCGAGCTGGCCACGCTGGCACGGCTGGGCGCCTCGCGGGCGCGCGTCGTGGGCATGCTGGCCACTGAGTGGCTGGTGCTGCTGGGCGCCGGGGCGCTGGCCGCCCTCGCCCTCGGGGGCGTGTTGCTCCGGACGCTGCTGCCGGGATTGCTACCGTAGCGCGCGTCCCCGGAGGCCCAGGCCATGCCCGCCCGCGTCGTCGCCCGCGCCATCGCCCGCCTCGCCTGCGGGGGCGGCCGGGGCCTGCTGGCGCTGGGGGTCCTGGGCGCCCTGCTGCTGGCCGCCTGCGGAGGCGAGGCCCCGTCGCAAGGCGCTGCGCGCACGGCGCGCAGCCGCCCCGAGGTGTGGACGAGCTTCTACCCCACCACGTGGATGGTGACGCGCATCGCAGGCGACCTGGTGGATGTGCGCTGCCCGCTGCCGCCGGACGAGGACCCCAAGCTCTGGCAGCCCTCCGACGAGGTGCTCTCCGGCTACCAGCAGGCGGACCTCGTGGTGCTCAACGGGGCCGGCTTCGAGCGCTGGGCGGACACGGCCAGCCTGCCGGTGGCGCGGCGGGTGGACAGCGCGCGTCCGCTGGCCGCGGGCCTGCTGCAGCACGCGGGCGGCGCGGTGCACAGCCACGGCAGCGGGCCCGCGCACGTGCACGAGGGCGTGGACCCCCACACCTGGCTCGACCCGCAGCGCGCGCGCCAGCAGGCCGGCGCCATCCACGCCGGCCTGCTGCGCCTGCTGCCGCAGCACGAGGCGGCGCTGGCGCAGGGCCTCGCGCGGCTGGAGTCCGACCTGCAGGGCCTGGAGGCCGCGCTCCGCGCGCTGGGCCCGCAGCCGGCGGGCCAGTGGCTCTACGCCTCGCACCCGGCCTACAACTACCTCGCGCAGCGCATGGGCTGGCGCGTGGAGAACCTCGACCTCGACCCCGGGGCGCTGCCCAGCGACGCTGAGGTCGCCGCCCTGCGCGAGGCGCTGGCCCGCCACCCGGGCAAGGTGCTGCTGTGGGAGTCCGAGCCCCTGCCGGCCGCCGCCGAGCGGCTCGAGCGCGAGCTGGGCCTCGCCAGCGTGGTGGTGGAGCCCTGCGAGGCACCGCGCGCCGGCGACGGCCCCGACGGCTACCTTGAGCGCTGGCGGGCGAACGTGGCACGGCTGGCGCCGGCCTTCGCCCGCTGACCTGCCTGACCTGACCGACCCACCTGCCCCGCGCCGCGCGCGGGCTGCAGACCCGGAGGCCCGATGCGACGCCTGCCCGCCCTGCTGCGCCCCCTTGCACCCGCCCTCGTGGCACTGGCGCTGCTGCCCGCGGGCCTGCCCGCCGTGGCGCACGCCGACGCACAGGCCGGCGAGCGCGCGCGCGCGCTGCGCGCGGCCCTGCCCGAGCCCGCCGCCGAGCACAAGCTCGCCTTCTGGGGCGAGGTGTGGGACGGCGCGCGCTGGAAGGGCTCCATCCGCGTCAGCCTCGAGCCCAGCACGCTCGACGAGCGCGTGACGTGGACCGCGCGCGAGGAGTGGCGCTGGGTGGAGGGCGAGGCCGCGCGCCACCAGCAGGTCGTGCTCACGCTGGGCCGCGACCTGGCGGTGCTGCAGCTGGAGCTGGCGCAGCGCGAGGGCACGCGCGAGCGGCTGGCCTTCCTCAGCCGCGAGGGCGGCCGGCTGGTGGGCACGCGCCGCGAGATCGTGGGCGAGGAGGAGGGCGCAGGCCAGCCGCTGGCGCTGGACTGGCCCGAGTCGCGCCTGGCGGGCCTGGGCGCCGTGGCCCTGCTGGCACGCGCGCAGCGCGCCGCGCCCAAGGAACTCTCGGTGGCCTGGCTGCCCACGCAGCTCTGGCAGGCCGCCGAGGCGCCCGCCGCCGGCACGCTGCAGCTCGAGCCGGTCGAGGGCAGCCAGGAGCTGGTGCTGGCCTGGACGCCCGCCACCACCACGCGCACCTCGCGCATGCGCCTGGCGCTCGACGCGCAGCGCGGCGTGCCCACCGCCTGGGCCGGCCTGCAGGGCGAGGCGGGCCTGTTCGCGCCCGGCTGGCTGCCCACGCCCGACACCTTCGACGAGGCCAAGCCGGCCTACGCCTGGCAGCACGGCTTCCGCACCTTCGGCGTGGGCTACCACATGGCCGTGCCGGCGCTGGTGGAGAAGGCCTTCGACTGGCAGGCGCTCTACGCCTACGAGACGGCCATCGAGGGCGGCTGGCCCGCCTCCAGCCCGCTGGAGGAGTTCAAGCAGGCCTGGCTGGGCGAGTTCATGAAGCAGTCCAAGCACCGCGCGCGGCCCGAGACCGACGCGCTGCTCGACGGCACGCTGGGCACGGCCACGGTCACCTACCGCTCGCCCGACCACGTGGTGATGGCTGCCATCGCCCAGTTCGGCGGCGGCGAGGCGCGCACCTACCAGCTCAAGCGCGGCGCCGACGGCATCTGGCGCCTGGTGCGCTTCGGCTAGGCGCCGGGCGCCGGACGCACCGGCGGCAGCTCACGCCGGCGCAGGCCGCGCGGGCACGCTTCGCCCGAGTGCACGTCCCACGCGAGTGCACGTCGGGCACGTGCGGGCCGCTCGGGCGCGGCCCGCGCCTCGCTCCGCAGGCCCAGGTGCGTCACAGGCCCCGGCCGGGCCAGGGCGCCGCGCGCGACGTGATGCAGCAGGCCGCCCGGCCTACTCGCCCCACTTCACGCTTCAGCCGTAGGACTTGGTCTCGGACTGCGGCAGCGGCTTGCCGGCCAGGCCCGCGTCGAGCGCCTCGGCGATGTAGCTCTTGGCCTCGGCCGGGTTGCTGCGCGCCTTGGGCTGGTCGTCCACGGCGCCCTGGTAGGCGATGAAGCCCTTGGGGTCGATGATCACCACGGTGGGCGTGGTCTTGATGCCGTAGGCGCGGCCCATGGTGCCGTCGGTGTCCAGCAGCACGGCCGTGGGCACGGCCTGGCGGGCCTTGACGGCCTCCTTCCACGCGGCGGCCTCCATGTAGCCCTCGCGCCGCGTGCCGTCCTTCTTGAGGCCCGACGAGCACACCGAGAGCCACGTCACGCCCTGCGCGGTGTACTTCTTCTGCAGCGTCGGCATGTTGCCCGGCTCGGCCGGCGCGCCCTCCGTGGCGGCGGGCACGGCGTTGTAGTGCTTCTTCACGAAGGGGCAGTCGTAGTTGGTCCACTCCAGCACCACCCAGGTGCCGGCGAACTCGGCCAGCGTGCGTTCCTTGCCGTCGAGGTCCTTGACCTTGAACTCGCTGGCCTTGGCGGGCGCTGCCGCCTCCTCGGCCGCGGGGGCCGGTGCAGGCGCGGCCGGCTCGCCACTGCCCGCGCCGGGCGCGGGCGCAGGGGCAGGGGCAGGCGCCGGGGCAGGTGAAGGCGGCGCGGCCGGCGGCTCCTCGCCGCCCCACACGGGCAGCGGCAGGGCCAGCGCAGCGGCCAGCAGGGGCAGGCCCAGCAGGAGGGCGCGGGCGGACGGGCGCATGGCAGGACGCACGGGAGTACGCATGCTCGGCTCCAGGACCGTGGCCGAGCATACCGCCGCAGCGGGCCCCCCGTCCACCGCCGGCCGCGGCCACACCTCGACGGGCCGCCCTAGCGGGCCGGGGCTCCGGTCCCGGCCGCGCCGGGCGAGCCACCGGCGGGCTTGGCCGGCCGGTAGACGAGGTAGAGCGGCACGCTGCTGCGGCCGTGCTCGGCCAGGCCCGCGGTGATGTGCTTGTCGCGACGCGTCCAGTCGGCCTTGAGCATCACCACGCCGTGCTCGGCGATGGCCTTGCGCACCGGCTCCGTGTCGATGAAGGCACGCTCCTGCGCAAGGCACGACACGCACCACTTGGCCGTGAAGTCGACGAACACGGTCTTGCCCTGCGAGAGGCGCCAAGCCACGCGCTCGGGCGACCACGGCTCCCAGGCGATGCCGCCCTCCTGCTCGGCCGCGGGCGCCTCGGGCGGCGCCTGGTCGAGCGCACGGCGCATGAGCGTGAAGGCGCCCATGGCCACCACGAAGGCCAGGCAGTAGCCCACCAGCAGGCGCGTGCGCAGCGAGGTGGAGGGCGTGCCCCAGGTGCCGTAGATCCAGAGCGCCAGGCCCAGCACCAGCAGCGCGAGGAACATCCACAGCACGCCTTGCGCGCCCACGTGGTCGCTGAGCACGAAGCCCAGCCAGATCACGGTGGCGAACATCGGGAAGGCCAGCGCGTGCTTGAAGGTCTCCATCCACGGGCCCGGGCGCGGCATCTTCTTCAGCAGGCGCGGGCTCATGCTCAGCAGCACGTAGGGCAGCGCCATGCCCACGCCCAGGAAGGTGAACACCGCCAGGCAGTCCAGCATCGGCGCCGTCATGGCGTAGCCCACGGCCGGGCCCATCATGGGCGCCGTGCAGGGCGTGGCGATGACCGTGGCCAGCGCGCCGCTCCAGAACGAGCTGGCGTAGCCGCCCACGTGGATCTTGCTGGCGGCATCGCCGGCCAGCGTCTGCACGCTCATGCCGAACTCGAAGACGCCGGCCAGGTTCATGGCCACGCCGAACATCAGCGCCGCCATGCTGGCCACGAAGATCGGGCTCTGGAAGTGGAAGCCCCAGCCCAGCTGCTCGCCGCCCGCGCGCAGCGAGAGCACCAGGCCGGCCAGGAACCAGAACGAGGCCAGCACGCCCAGCGCGAAGGCGTAGGCATGGCGGCGGGCCTTGGCCGGGTGCTCGTCGGCCTGGCTCACGAAGCCCAGCACCTTGATGGACAGCACCGGCAGCACGCAGGGCATCACGTTGAGCACGATGCCGCCCACCAGCGCGCCCAGCAGCAGCAGCCACAGCGGGCTCTGCTCCTCCTCGACGCCGCCGGTGAAGCGCCCGGCCATGGCATCCACCACCAGGTCCGAGGAGGTGAGCACCGTGGGCAGCACCGCCAGCGCGTACTCGCCCTTCACCGGGCCCTTCTCGAAGCCGGCCGGCACCGCCTCGGCGGCCTGCGGCGTGGCGCCCGCCGAGGCCGGCGCGGCGCTGGCCCCGCCGGCAGCGCTCGCGGCGGCGGCGCCACCCAGCGCCACCTCCACGGCAAAGCCCTTGCGCGAGGTGGCCGCCTCCACCACCAGCACGCCCTTGAGCGCCTCGGGCGGCGCTCGGCGGCGCTTGGGCATGCGCAGGCGCATCGTGACCTGGTCGCCGCCGCGCAGCACGTCTTGCGCCGCCTCGGTGTCCACCACGTCCGTGGCCGCGCCGCCCTCGCCCTCCTTCTCGGGGTACAGGTAGAGGTGCGTGGCCTGCTCGCGCCACGGGCCGTCGCCCGTGAGCTCGAGCACGATCTGCTTGCCGTCCATGCGCCCGGCCACGCGTGCACCGGCCGGCAGCGGCTTGGGCCAGCTCTCGCGCGCGGCGGTGAACAGCGGCGCATGCGGCGACCACTCGGGCTTGCCGGGCGCCACCTCGAGCGTGAGCGTGACCTCGGCGTCGCCCGGCACGCACTCCTCGTGGCACACCAGCCACGAGATGCTGCCCTGCAGCTCCACCTTGCCCGCAGGCGCATCGGCCGGGGCGCGCAGTTCCACCGGCAGCACGAGGTGGCCGTCGAAGCCGTAGGTGACGATGCCGCCGAGGCTGAAGGTGTTGGGCGTGGGCCACAGGATGGGCCCGGCCGTCCAGCCGTCGGGCAGGTTCCACGTCACGGCCACCGGGTCGCCGATGCCCGGGTTCTTCCAGTAGACGTGCCAGTGCTCCTCCACCTTGAGGTGGATGCCGGCCAGCACCGAGTTGCCCGGCGCCACCGACAGGTGCTCGGCCGCCAGTCCCACCTTGAGGTGGTCGGTGGCGAGGCCCGGCTCGGGGGCCTTGCCCGTCGGGCGTGCGGGACCCGGCGGCAGGGCCGGCGGGACCTTGGCCTCGCCGCCGTCCGTGCTGCCGCCTGCTCCGCCGCGCGGGGCCGCGGGCGAGGGGCCCGTGTCGCCCTCCTGCCCGCAGCCAGAGAGGCCTGAGCCCAGCGCCAGCGCCAGCAGCACCAGCAGCATGCGCGCCAGGCCGCCGGCCGGGGCGGCCGGGAGGTGGCGGGCCCGGCGCGGCTGGGGACGGGTGGGCGGCACGCGTCTTCCTTGAGGGGCCACGGGCAGCGACCGAGCCTGTGGCGCCCGGATCCTACCCGAAGCAGCACCCCCCCGCGCCTCCCGCGAGGCCGGCTGGAGACGGCCTGTGGACCTCAAGCTCTTCCTGTCGGCGTTCACCACCGTGTTCGTGGCCGAGCTGGGCGACAAGACCCAGCTGGCCGCCCTGAGCCTCTCGGCCGGCACCGGCCGCCCGTGGACCGTGCTGCTGGCCTCCACGGCGGCGCTGGTGGCCTCCTCGGCGCTGGCCGTGCTGGCGGGCACCTACCTCGCCCGGCACCTCGACCCGCTGTGGATCAACCGCGCCGCCGGCGTGCTCTTCATCGTGCTGGGCGTGATCACGCTCTGGAAGACCTTCGGCGCGCAGGCCAGCTGAGGCCCGCCGGTGCAGGACCGGCTGCTCGAGCACCGCGGCTGGGCCCCGGCGGCTGGCGCAGCCCTGCGCCCCGGGTAAGGTGCGTCCTGCCTGGGGCGGCCCGCGACGAGGGCCGAGCCCGCCAGGCCCTACCCCTTCCCGGAGATCCGCCATGCGTCGCCTGCCCTTCCTCGCCGCTGCCCTCGTGGCCGCCGGTGCCCTGTGCCTGCCTGCCCTGCACGCCGAGGAGGCCCCGCCCACGGCTCCCAAGGCCCCCAGCGAGTCGGCCCCGCCCTGTGGCGGCTGCCACGGCTCGGCGCAGGCCAGCAGCACGAAGACGCCCACGCCCATGCACTCGCTGATGGCCTTCGTGGCCCAGCAGGTGGGCCCCGAGGTGGGCTGCCCCTGCCCCAGCACGCCTGAGGGCGAGCGCATGTGGCGCGGCTGGTTCGGCGGCGGCGCCGACGTGCCGATGGCCGCGCTGCGCGACCGGCTGGTGGCCGACGGCTGGACGGCCGACCGCTTCGTGGGCTTCTTCCGCGAGCTCTCCGGCAAGGCCAGCGCCTGCGAGCAGGGCGCGTGCGAGAAGGGCGCCTGCGAGAAGGGTGCCTGCGGCCAGGGCGGCTGCGAGAAGGGCGCCTGCGACAAGGCCGGCAAGGGCGTGGGCGGTGCGGCCGGCGCGACCGGCGCTCCCGCGGCCAAGCCCAGCGCCGACGCGGCCAGCCCCAGCAAGCCCTGCTGCGGCGGCGAGTCCTGCCCGCAGGGTGGCTGCGAGAAGGGTGGCTGCGAGAAGGGCGCCTGCGAGAAGTCGGGCGGCTGCCCCAAGGGCAGCTGCCCCGGCACGTGCCCCAGCGGCACGCCTGCGCCCACCAAGCCCTAGTCGCGCGCTACGAGCGCCGGCGCCCGCGCGGCGCCGGCCTGCCCTGCACGGCCCGGCCGCCCTGCGGCCGGGCCGGCTTCATGTCCGCACCTGCACGCGGCGCGCGCGCGCCAGCCCGGGCCACGGCCGCGGCCAGCGCGGCCACCTCGTGCGGGTCCAGCACGCGCACCGCCCCCGCCGGCAGCGTGCCCAGCTCCAGCGGCCCGAAGGCCGTGCGCACCAGCACCTCCACCTCGAGGCCCAGCGCCTCGAGCCGGCGCCGGATCTGGCGGTTCTTGCCCTCGCGCAGCACCACCGCCAGCCAGCACGAGCGCGGGCCCTCGCGCTCCACCTCCACCTGCATCGGGCCCAGCACGAGGCCGTCTTCCTCCAGCGCCGTGCTGCGCAGGGCCTCGAGCATCGGCGGCTGCACCCGCCCGCGCACCTTGACGCGGTAGCGCTTGGCGAGGTGGCTGGCGGGGTCCAGCAGGCGGTCGGCCAGGCGCGCGTCGTCGGTCAGCAGCAGCAGGCCCGCGCTGGCCTTGTCCAGCCGCCCCACCGGGGCCAGGCCCGGCACGGCGTGCGCCCGCACGAGGTCCATCACCGTGGGCCGGCCCTCGGGGTCGTGCGTGGTGCTCACCACGCCGCGTGGCTTGTTGAGCAGCAGCCAGCAGGCCGGGCCGCTGGCCGCGGGCGGGCCGGCCCGCACGCCGTCCACGCACACCTCCTCGGCGGCCGGGTCCACCCAGCGCCGCGGGTCGTGGGTCACGCGCCCCGCCACGCTCACGCGCCCGGCGCGCACCCACTGCTGGGCCTGCGTGCGCGAGGCCACGCGCCAGCGCGACAGCAGCCGCTCGAGGGGGAGGCGCTCGCCCATGCGCCCAGCAGGGTAGTCGGCGCCGCTCCCGGAGGTGGCCCGGCGGCGCGGCCTGCGTAGGCTGGGGCCCTGCGCCGCGGAGGACCGCCATGACCTACGAGTACAACGCCGGCGAGGTGCCCGTGCCGGCGCGCCAGTGCGTGCGCTGCGCCACGCCGCTGCAGCAGGCGGCTGCCGGCGATGCCAAGGTGACCGGCTGGTTCAAGCCCAGCCAGCTGCGCCCCGACACCATCTGGATCTTCATCTCGCGCGGCCTGCCGCCGGGCCAGCCCGCCGAGCGCCTGCACTGCACGGCCTGCGGCCGCCACTACCTGCTGGCCCGCTAGGGCGCCCGTGCGCGGCTACGAGGAGCTGGACCGCGTCGCCACGCCCTGGGGCGAGGCGCTGCTGGCCAGCCGCGCCATCCCCGGCCGCCCCGGCGAGCGCGCCTACGAGGTCAAGCTGGGCGGCGCGCTGCTCATGAGCAGCCTCGTCACCGACTCCGAGCGCGCGCTGGCCACGCTGGCGCTGGCGCCGCCCGCGCCGCCGCGCGCGCGCGTCATGGTGGGCGGCCTGGGCCTGGGCTACACCGCGCTGGAGGCGCTGGCCCAGCCGGGCGTGCGCGAGGTGGAGGTCGTGGACCTGCTGCCCTGCGTGCTGCGCTGGCACCGCGCGGGCCTCGTGCCGCTGGGCCCGCGCCTGTGCGCCGACGCGCGCTGCCGGCTGGTGGAGGGCGACGTGTTCGCGCGCCTGTGCGCCGCGCCCGCGGCCGGCGCGCCCGGCTGGGACGCGATCCTGCTGGACGTGGACCACAGCCCCGAGGCGCTGCTGCGCCCCGAGCACGGCAGCTTCTACGCCGAGGCCGGGCTGCGCGCAGCCGCCCGCCACCTCGTGCCCGGCGGCGTGCTGGGCATCTGGTCGGCGCTGGCCCCCGAGCCGCACTTCACGGCGCGGCTGGAGCGTGCGCTGGGGCGCGCGGCGGCCCACGCCGTGGAGTTCTGGAACGTGAACAACGACGCGCAGGAAGTGAACAGCGTCTACCTGGCGTGGCGCTGAGTCCACGGCTGGGGCTGGGCCCGGCGGCCACGCGCCCGCTGGCGGCAGGCGGGTGTAGCGTGGCGCCGTGAAGGTGCTCGTGCTCACGCACCGCGACCTGCTGCCGCCGCCCGGCGCGCGCGCACGGCCCGCCGGCGCGCGCACGGTGCCGTGGGCCACCGAGCAGGACGTGCTGGAGGGCCTCTCGCGGCTGGGCCACGCGGCCGTGGCCGTCGGCGTCAGCCGCTCGCGTGCGCCCCTCGAGCAGGCCCTGCGCCGGCAGCGCCCCGACGTGGTGCTCAACCTGCTGGAGGAGTTCGGCGAGCGCACCGAGGGCGTGGCCGAGGTGGTGGCCTGGCTGGCGCGCCGCGGCCTGCCCGTCACCGGCTGCCCCGCCGCCGCCCTGCGCCGCGCCCAGCACAAGGGGCGCGCGCGCCAGCGGCTGGCGCGCGCCGGCGTGCCGCTGCCCGCAGGCGTCACGGTGCCGCGCCGTGCGGCCCTGCGGCCCGCGGCGGCGCGCGTGCCGGGCGGGCTGCCCTGGCCGCGCGTGGTGAAGTCGGCCACGCGCCACGGCTCCGAGGGCCTCACGCAGGCCTCCGTGGTGCACAGCGAGCGCGCGCAGGCCGCCCAGCTGCGCCACATCGGCCGGCAGGTGGGCACCGACGCGCTGGTGGAGCAGTACGTCGAGGGACGCGAGCTCTACGTGGGCGTGCTGGCCGGGCGCGCCCTGCCGCCCTGCGAGCTGCACCGGCCGCAGCGCGCGCGCGGGCCGTGGATCGCCAGCGCGCGCACCAAGTGGGACCCCGCCTACCGCATGGACCACGGGCTGGACTACGGCGTGGCGGCGCCGCTCGCGCCGGCGGCGGCCCGGGCCGTGGCACGCGTGGCGCGGGCCGCCGCGCGCGCGCTGGGCATCGAGGCCGCGGCGCGCGTCGACCTGCGCCTGCCGCGGCAGGGCCCGCCCCGCGTGATCGAGGCCAACGCCAACCCCGACCTCATCTCGTGGGGCGAGTTCGCCACCGGCGCCCTGCGTGCCGGCCTCTCCTACGAGGCCCTGCTGGCCCGCCTGCTGGCCCACGCCCTCCGGCGCCGGCCGGGCCGGCGCTCACGCTAGCGCGGCCTCGTCCTCGGGCACCTCGGGGCGCAGCACCTGCTCGCCCAGCTCGCGCAGCAGCGCGCCGCGCTCGGGATCGCTCTCCCCCACCACGCCCTGGCGCAGCAGGAAGCCCAGGATCACCGGGCCCACGTTGGACTTGAACTCGTCGCCCGCGCGCAGCATGGCGGCGACCTCCTCGGCCGGCACGAGGCGGAACTGCTCCACCTCGCCGTCGTGGGCCTGCGGCACGAAGCTGGCCGGCAGCTCGAGGTCGTAGGTGAAGACCGTGTCGTCGCGCAGGCCCTCGGGCGTGAGCAGCCGGTAGCGGAAGGGCGCCGTGCCCACCGCCTGCGCGGCCAGTGCGGCGGGCACGCCCGCCTCCTCCATGGCCTCCTTGGCCAGGTTCTCGCGCAGCGTGAGCCCGGCGGGCTGGCCACCGGCCACGAGGTGGTCGAGCTTGCCCGGGTAGGCGGCCTTGGTGCGGCTGCGGCGCGCCACCCACAGCAGCGGCCCGCGCGCGCCGCGCACCCAGCCGTTGACGTGCACGCCGAAGGCACGCACGCCCAGCCAGGCCGCCGCCGCGCGCTCCACCTGCAGGGCCTCGGGCGCACCCCAGGCGCGCACCACCGCGTAGCGCTCGCCGCGCCAGGCCGGCAGGCGGCCCTGCGCGCGCAGGGCCTCGAGGCACGCCTCCACGGCCTGCGTGCGCAGCGCCGGCGTGGCCAGCGCAGGGTGGAGCGCCAGCACCTCGCCGCGCAGCAGGAAGGGGCTGTGCGCCAGGCCGGCCAGCTCGCCCGCCAGCGCGGCGCGCACCCAGCCGTAGCGCTCGCCGCCCACCTCGAAGGGCAGCAAGCCCGCCATGTCGTGGCGCCGGCAGGCCAGCACGCGCTCCAGCAGGCTCACGGCGCCTCCGGGTGCGCGACCGAGCACAGGCCCAGCAGCGTCTCGCTGGCCACGAACAGGTAGCCGGAGGTGGCCCGCGCCACGGCCTCGGGGCCCTGCTGCACCACCAGCTCGCCCAGCGCGCGGCGCACGCGCACGAGGTCGCCCGGCGCCGCGCCCAGGCGCTGGGCGCGCCTGAGCCAGCGCGCCGCGCAGTCGATGGCCCACGGGTGCGACAGGAAGTTGATGCCCTCCTTGCCGGCCACCATCGACCCGTCGGGCGCGCGGAAGTCCACGATGTACTCGCCCATGTCGTAGTCGTCGTAGGCGTGGGCCTCGGAGCGCTCGCGCAAGAGGCGCGGGATGGCCGCCAGCACCGCCGGCGGCATGGGCAGGCCCGCCTCCTCCTCGGCGCGCAGCAGCGTCGCACAAGCCTGCAGCGTGAGGCCGGCCGAGATCTTGTCGCTGCGCTCGGCCGTGCGCCGCCAGCCCGGCGGGCTGGCCTCGGCCACGAACAGGCGCCCGAGGAAGGCGGCGGTCTGCGCCAGCAGGGCCTCCAGCCGCGCGGCGTCCCCGCGCCAGCCCTGGCCGGCCAGGCGCACCTCCAGCAGCGCCAGCAAGGCCAGCGTGGTGCTGTAGGGGCTGTAGCGCTCCGGCACGCGCTGCTCGCGGAACAGGTTCCAGCCGCCGGGCGTGGCCGAGCGGAAGCCCTCGGCGGCCTGCTGGGCGCGCGCCAGCCGCTCCTGCCACGCGGCGCGCTCGCCCGCCTCCAGCAGGCCCGGGCGCCCGAGCGCCACCGCCGTGGCCGCCAGCATCCAGAAGCTGGGCTCGGCCTGCGCGTGGCGCTCGCTGCTGCGCGGGCGCCAGCCCAGCGGCTCGCCGGCGCGCTCCAGCACCTGCTCGGGGCGCCACAGCACCTCCAGCACCGGCCGCGCCGCCGCCCAGTCGCTGGCCCCCGCCGCCGAGCGCGCCAGCACGTAGGCCGCCTGCGCATTGCTCCACGGGTCGGGCTCGGCCTCGTCGGCCTTGCGCTGGGCGGCCTGCAGGGCCTGCTCCTCCGAGGTGCCGCCCTGCGCCACGGCAAAGGCGTTGCGCAGCCAGCCGCCGGGCACCTGCTCGCCCAGCAGCGCAGCCCGCAGCCGCTCGCGCTGCACGCGGGCCGCCTGCCGCACCTCGCCGTCCGCGACGGGCGCGCGCAGCAACGACCCGCCGCGCGCGTCCAGCAGGTCGCGCAGCGCCGCCCCCCCCGGCAGCGACAGCCCCGCATCCGCCAGCAGCAGCCAGCCCAGCGGCAGCGCCAGCACCAGCAGCACGCGCAGCACGGGCGCCAGCGTGCGCGCCCACGAGAAGGGCCGGTCCACGTACACCAGCGTGCTGCCCAGGCCCTTGAGCCGCACGCGGGCGCGCGCGAAGCGCTCGCGCAGCGCGGCGTCGCGGCGCGTGACGGCCGCGAACACGGGCCCGTCCAGCGCCAGCCCCTCGGGGCGCGCCTCGCCCTGCAGGCGCGCGGCCAGGTTGAGCGCCATGCCGTAGTAGTCGTCCGAGCGGCTCACCTCGCCGAAGGCCACGCCGATGCCCACGCGGCCGGGGATGGCCATGCCCGCGGCCCGCTGCCCCTGCGCGAAGGCCGCGAAGGCCGTGCGCGCCTGCCCGGCGGCCTCCACCACGCGGGCCACCAGCGCATCGTCCAGCCCCTGCGGGCACTCCCACAGCAGCAGGTGGCCGTCGCCCAGGTTCTTGGCGAAGGTGGGCGGCGTGCCGGCGAAGGCGTCGAGCACCACGCGGTGCGCGGCCGTGGCGAAGGCGCCCAGGTCGGCGGTGCGCAGCCGCTTGCTGGCCGCGGTGAAGCCGCGGATGTCGTAGATCAGGGCCAGCGCGCGCAGGTCACCCACGGGCGCGCATGCTACCGGGCCCGCGACCGCGCCGGCGCTAGCCGCCCAGCTTCTTGACGGCCTCCTGCGCGCACACCCAGTCGTAGCCGTCGTTGTTCTCGTCGTTGAGGCGCATCCAGCGCAGCTTGCCCTCGCGGTCCACGAGGATCATCTGGCCCGGCCAGCGCAGGCCGAAGGCGCTCACGCCCGCCTCGTCCAGCAGCAGCGCCTGCGCGCCCTGCCCGTTCTTCTCCAGCCACGCGCCGATGCGGTCGGTCTCGCCCTCGGCCGTGAGCGTGGTGTCCTCCTTCTGCGTGAAGACGTCGAACTTCTTCAGCGAGGCCAGGCCCAGCACGCGCGCGCTCTCGCCCAGCACGCTGCGCGTGTTCTTGAGGTTGCGCAGGCGCACGTCGAGCATCATGGCGCGGTGGTCGAGGTGGTAGAGCAGCGTGGGCTTGCCGCCGTAGGCCTTCTCGAGGGCGGGCGCGGCCGGTGCCGCCGCCGGCTGCTCGCCCTCGGCGGGCGGCAGCTCCTCGGCCTGCGACGGGGCCGCGATGGGCTTGGCCGAGTCCAGGCTGGGCGCAGCGCCGCCCACGCGGCCCAAGAAGGCCTCCAGCATGTCGAAGTTGGCCTTGACGGCGTCCTTCTGGAACAGCTCGCGGAACTCGTTCATCACGGCGCGTGCCTTGGCCACGTCGCCGGCCACGAGGTAGATGTCCACCAGGTCGAAGAGCGAGGTCAGGCGCTTGAGCGGGATGGACTCGCGGAAGGCGGCCTCGGCGGCGGCCGTGTCGCCCTTGCGGCGGTGCAGGCGCGCGAGGTCCTGCCAGTTGGCGCCGGCCGAGCGCGAGCCGGGGTAGAGCTTGAGCACCTCCTTGCCCGCGACGATGGCCTCGTCGTACTTCTTCTGCTCGGTGTAGAGCTCGCGGATCTTGGTGTACGAGCCCTCGCGGTTGGTGTCGTTGCCGCCCTCGATCTTCAGGTAGGCCTGGAAGCACTCGATGGCCTTGTCCTTCTCCTTGGCCATGTCCCAGATCCAGCCCAGCCAGTAGATGTCCTTGTCGCTGGACTTGACCTTCTCGGCCCAGAAGGCGGCGCGCTCCTTGGCCAGCGCCGAGCTGCGCTTCTTCTTGATGTTGTCCTTCCAGTCGCGCGTGATCGTCAGCGGGCCGGCGGCCGCGGCCGGCGCCTCGGCGGCCTCGTCCTCGGCCTGCACGGGCGGGGCCACGGCCAGCAGCGGCAGGCAGGCAAGGCTCAGGGCAAGCAGGCGGGAGAGGCGCATCGTCAGGCTCCGGGGAGGGCCGCGCGCGCTCGCGCAGCACGCGGTGGGTCGTACCACGGGCGTCCCCGGCCTGCTCCCCTAGACTGGCGCGCCATGGCCCTGCTCCCGCCCCCCCTCCCCACGCCGCAGCGCCGGCCGGGGCAGGGCGCCCTGGCCGCGCATGCGCTGCGGCCTGCGCTGCGGGTGGCCGTGCTGCTGGGGCTGCTGCTGGCCGGCGGCCTGGCGCCCGAGGCCATGGTCCCGGCCGGGGCCCCGCGCCGCGCGCAGGCCGACACCCCGCCCGTGCCCGACCGCCCGCTGGGCCCGGTGCTCACCGCGCACTACGAGCTGCGCAGCGAGGGCCCGCGCGCCGAGGCCGAGGAGTGGGGCCGGGTGCTGGAGGCGGCCTGGCCCCAGCTCAAGGCCTTCTTCCACGCCGAGCCGCCGCTCAAGGAAGGCGAGCGCCTGCGCGTGGTGTTCACCGAGTCGGCCGAGGCGTGGACGCAGGCCATCCGCGCCGCGGGCGGCAACCCGCCCGGCGGCGGCGCCGGCGGCTACTACTGCCCGCTCTCGCGCACGGCCTTCCTCTACCGCCAGCCCAGCGCGTGGTACACGCGCACGCTGCTGCTGCACGAGGTGGCGCACCAGTTCCACTTCCTGGGCGCCACAGGCAACCGCTCGCCGGGCGCACGCTGGTACATCGAGGGCGTGGCCGAGCACCTCTCCCACCACGCCTGGGACGGCACCACGCTCGCGCTGGGCATCGTGCCGCTGCTGTCGCTGGAGAACCGAGCCGGGCTGGCGCTGGCACGCGTGAGCGACCCGGCCTTCGACATCGAGGCGCTCGTCAACGACGGCCCCCACGAGCGCCCGGAGGCCATGCACCTCGTGCGCTTCCTGCTGGAAGGCGAGGGCGGCAACCGCCGCAAGCGCTTCGAGGCCATGGCCGAGAAGCTCGACCGCGGCGGGCAGGCCGGCGCGCTCTTCGGGCGCAGCATGGGCCCGCCCCGGCGCCTGCTGGACCAGTGGCGCGACTGGCTGCCCGAGGTGCAGGAGCCGCTGGCCCCCGTGCACGTCGACTGGGACACGCGCGGGCCGCGCGCCGTGCGCGGCACCAGCGGTGGCGTGAGCGGCTGCCGCGTGCGCCGCCCCGCGCGCGCCATCTCGGCCACGCTGGCCCCGCAGGCCGGCACGCGCTGGTCGGCCGGCCTGCTGCTGCACGCCGCCGATGCCAGCCAGTACACGGTGGCACTGGTCGCCGCCGGCAGCGTGCGCGTGCAGCGCCTGGAGCGGGGCGGCTGGACCATGCTGCCCGTCGACCAGCCGCCGGCCCCCGGCGGGCAGCCCTGGCGCCTGTCGGCCACGCGCGAGGGCACGCGCGTCACCCTGCAGGTGCAGGGCGTGCAGGTGGGCAGCTACGACCTGCCCGGCGATGCACTCGGCCTGGCTGTGGACGGCTGCACGATGGACTTCACCGAGCTGGCCTGGGAGGCCGTGCCCGCCGCGCCGCCAGAGGCCGGCAAGGGCCCGGCTGGCGCCAAGGGGCGCTAGAGGGCGCGCTCGAGGAGGCGCTCGCGGGGCGCTGGCGGGCGCCGGCGCGCACGACGAGCAGCCGCAGCCGCACGCGCAGCCGCCCCGGCGCCGCGCTCACATGCGGTAGCCCGTGTCCCCGTGCTGCGCCAGGCGCGCGGCGTACATCCCGGGCGGCGCGGGCTGCACGCCGGCCGCCTCGATCCAGCGGTTGAAGAAGTTGAACATCGCGCACACGGTGCCGGCGTCGTAGAGCTCGCGCTCGCTCCAGCCCAGCGCCTTGAGGCCCGCCACGTCGGCCTCCCCCACCGTGGCCGGCGCGTCGTTGAGCTTGCCCAGCCAGCGCCACAGGGCCTTCTCGCGCTCGGGGATGGGCGCCGTCTCCGGGTCGTCGCACACGGCGTCCACCAGTGCACGGTCGTTGCCCAGCAGGTGCGCCGCGACCGCGGCGTGCACGTCGTGTCAGAACAGGCAGCGGTTGCGCCGCGAGGTGAAGGCCGCCACCAGCTCCCGGAAGCCGGGCGAGAGCGGCGAGGGCCCGCGCAGCACCACGTGGGCCCACTCGCACAGCGGGCGCGCCGCCTCGGGGTTGGCCGCGAACAGGTGCCAGATGCCGGCCGGCGGCTGGCCCTGGCGGCGGGCGGCGGCGATGGCCTGTGCGAAGCGCCCGGCCTCGGGGCCGGGCTGGCTGGCTTCCATGTCGCGGAAGTGCATGGCGGGTACCTCCAGGGGAGCCAACGCGGCGGGGCCGCGCGGCTTCCCGCGACGCCGGCCTGGCCCGCCCTCAGGGATAGCCGATCTCCACGGCACGCCACGCGTACCAGGCCAGCAGGCTGCGCCAGGGGCGGAAGGGCTCGCCCAGCGGCTCCAGCTGGCGCGGCGTGGGCAGGGCGGCGAGGCCCTGCCAGCGCGCCATGCCCTGCCGCACGCCCAGGTCGCCCACCGGCCACACGTCCATGCGGCCCAGCCCGAAGAGCAGGTGCATGTGCGCGCTCCACGGGCCGATGCCGCGCACCTCCACCAGCCGCGCCACCACCTCGTCGTCGGGCAGGTGCGCAAGGCGCCGCGGCGCGAGACGCCCGTCGGCCACGCGTGCGGAGAGGTCGGCGAGTGCCGCCGCCTTGGCCGCCGAGAGCCCGGCTGCGCGCAGGGTGGGCGCAGGCGCGGCCTGCACGGCGGCGGCCGTGACGCGCCCGCCCAGCGCGCGCGCAAGGCGCCCCCAGATGGTGGCGGCCGCACGCCCGCTCAGCTGCTGGTGGACGATGGCGCTGGCCAGCGTGGCAAAGCCACCTCCGCGCCGCGGCAGGCAGGGCGGGCCGGCGCCCGCCCCGCGGTGCGCGCAGGCCGCCTCGCGCGCGCACAGCGCGCGCACCCCCGCCAGCGCCTGCGGCGTCACGTCACGCGTGCGCAAGCGGCTGGGCGGCAGGCCGGTGGCCTCCAACGCGTCGCGCCAGGCCAGCCAGCCGCGCACCGTGGCGCGCTCGCCCGGCGCC